>DASSWD010000279.1:0-5777 GCA_035705335.1 Marinobacter sp.
GCTGAAGTTCCCGGATTTCCCGCTCCACCTCGGCCAGCCGGTGCTGAAATACGTCCCGCACCATGGGGCAGGGCGAGTGGTGGTCATCGGCCTGGTCCAGAATCTGGCGGATCTCCGGCAGCGAAAAGCCCAGCTGCCTGGATTTGCGGGCAAAGCGCAGACGCCGCAGATCCTCGGTGTTGTAATACTGATAGTTGTTATCCGGGTTACGTTCGGGGCGCAGCAGGCCCTCCCGGGTGTAGAACCGGACGGTGTCCGGATTGACCCCGGCGGCGGTGGCGATGTCTTTGACTTTCATCGGTCAGCTCTCCTTGGCTGAAAGCAAGAAAGAGGGCGATGGCAATGGTTGCGGAGCCTTGGAGTGGGTGGCGTGTCCGAAAATGCTCGGAGCCAGGGATGGCGGAGAGCAAGCGTACAGGGACGTATTTACAGCGGTTTTCGGACACGCCACCCACTCCGAGGCGGCCATCTCCTGATCTATGAAAGGTAGACTAAAACCTGTGAGTTGCTCACAGGTCAAAGGTTTTTTCAGGACTTTTCGCGGGCCCGCAAAAACGTCCCGCAGGCTTTGCACTGGTCCGGCGCCATCAGCTTCGCCTGCCAGCCAATCTTCTGGTCACAGGCCGGGCACCGCAGCTGCAACTGCAGCACCACAATCGGCGCCACCAGCAGCGCCAGCAGAACCCCCAGGGCACTCCAGTCATCGCCGCTGGACAACCCCAACTGACTGCTGAACACCAGCACCACCAGAATCGTCACAAACGCCACGATGAATACATTACGATTCCAGCGCTCCCAGCGGCGCAACCGCGCATCCTGCTCCTGGGTCAGATACTTGCCCGACATACACAACACCCAATCCGAAAAGAAACCGAAAGTCTGGCGCTAACCATCAACGTTTACAAACCCGACGAATCCACCGCCTGCCCGGTGAACAGAATACCTTCCGCCAGCGCTTTCTCCAGATCCACAACCGGAATCGGCCGGCTGATCAGGTAGCCTTGGGCCAGATTGCAGCCGTTGTCACGCAGAAACGCCAGTTGATCCTCGGTTTCCACGCCTTCCGCCACCACCTGAACGCCCAGAGTATGGGCCAGGTGAATCACCGCCCGGGTAATCACTGCGTCATCGTGCCGTGTGGTCACATCGGTAATGAACGACCGGTCGATCTTCAGCACATCCACCGGGAAATCACGCAGATAACCCAGTGACGAATAGCCCACCCCGAAATCATCGATCGCCAGATGCACCCCCAACTGATGCAGGCGCGACAGCTGATTCAGGTTGTGCTCGATGTTCTGAATGAAAATTTCTTCAGTCAGCTCGATTTCCAGCTGGTGGGGCGCGACCCCGGCCGCCGACAGGGCCTGCTGGATGTCATCCACCAGGGATTCATCGTCCAGCTCCCGACCGGAGAGGTTCACTGCGATACGCAGGTGCTCGAAGGGGGTGCCCTGCCAGGTGGCAAGTTGCTGGCAGGCGGCCTGAACCACCCAGCGGCCGATGTCCGTGATGCGTCCGCTTTCTTCCGCCAGAGGAATAAACTCCAACGGGGCCAGCAGGCCCCGGCGAGGGTGCTGCCAGCGAATCAACGCCTCCGCACTGTGGATCTTACCGCTGACCAGATCCAACTGCGGCTGGTAATGCAGGATGAATTCGTCGTTGGCCAGGGCGTGGCTCAGATCCTTGTCCAGTTCCAGGCGCATCACCTCCCGGTCCTGCATGCCCTCGGTGTAGAACTGGTAGGTATTGCGGCCCTGTTCCTTGGCACGGTACAGCGCGATATCGGCATTGCGCATCAGGGTGTCGGCGTCCAGCCCGCTCTGGGGGTACACCGCCACGCCCATGGTTGCGGTGATGTGGTGGCTGTCGCCCTGCACGTCAAACGGCGGTTCGAAACACTGCTTGATCTGCCCGAGCAGGTGAATCACATCGTCAATGTCGTCTACCTGTTGCTGGCAGACCATGAACTCATCGCCGCCGGCATAGGCCACCAGAATCCGTTCGTTGCTGAGGGAGTTGAGCCGTTCAGACACCTTGATCAGCAGCTCATCCCCGAACTGGTGGCCCAGGGTGTCGTTCAGCACCTGGAAGCGGTCCAGGTCCAGCATCACCAGGCCCACCTGCCGCATCTGCCGGTCAGCGATATTCAGAGTGTGGGCAAGGTCTTCCATGAAAAACCGGCGGTTGGCCAAGCCGGTAAGCGTATCGGTGGATTCCAGCCGCTGCAGGTCAATCTGCATCGCCTTGCGCTGGTCAATCTCCTGCTCCAGTTCCCGACGGGTTTTCAGCAGCGCCTGGTTGCGCTTCAGAATCAGCTGCACCAGCAAGGTGGTCAGGCTGGTCAGAATGCCCATCAGCAGCAGGCTGGTAAAGGTTCGGGTGGGCCAGTCACTGCGCTGGCTGTTGGCCCATTCCTGGGTGGGGTGCAGGCGCAACTGCCAGTCCAGGGCGGGCAGGTTCACCGGGCGGGTGTGAGTCAGAGTGGTGTCAATGTCTGTGGATTCAGTGAGCCGGTAAACGGTCTGGTTGTTGCTGAGGATATCGATCTGGAAGCGCTCAAGCACTCGATTGGTCAACAGTTGTCCGGCGAGAATTTCCATACGGAACACACCGGCCACAAAACCGTTGTTGTCAGCGCCGCTGCCCACCGGGTAGTAGATCACCAGGCCCTTGCCCCCCTGGCGCAGGTCGATGATCCCTGAGAGGTCGTACTGGCCGGTCGCGGCGGCCTGGATCAGCGCCCGGCGCCGCTCTTCATTGAACGCCACGTTGTAGCCAACCACGTCTTTGTTACCGGAATAGGGTTCCAGCCAGCGGATGATGAAGCCGGTGTCTACCCACTCGATGGCCTGGTAAACGCCAAAGTCGTTCAGGTAATTGCGGGCGTCGGCTCGCCACAGGTCTTCAGAGGTGTATTGGCCGGCTTCCATGCGCCGGGCCATGCGGCCGATGGCCTCGACCAGTACCATGAACTCCCGTTCCAGATTATTGGTCAGCGCCCGGGCTTCGTTCTGCAGGTTGGCCTCGATCTGATGGGTGTCCTGTCGATTCAGGCCCTCTCGCAGGATCAGTGCGGTGGCGAGAAAGATGAACAGGATCAGGGCGGGGAAAACCGGGCTCATCAGCGCGCGCACAAGCAGTCGGGTGATGGTTTCCGGTTTTTGCACACGTGACTCCGGTAGGGGAACGGTCAGGTTATCCTGCAGATTATGCCAGAGCGGTCAATACAGTAACTGTGGCACACAGAGACTGTGACTCCGTTCTCATTGTGCCTCAGTCTCCGGGAGGGTGCACGGGCTGTGTCAGGCCCAGGCGGGGGATGTCCTGTTTCGGGCAACGATCCATTACTACCATCAGCCCGGCGTTACTGGCCCGGGCGGCGCCGGCCGGGTTGATCACGCCAATCTGTAACCATAGGGCGGGAATGCCCAGAGCAATGGCCTCATCAATCACGGCATCGGTGCGCTCCGGTGCCAGGAACAGATCGGCCATGTCTACCGGGCCCGGCAGATCAGAAAGCGACCGATAAACGGTCTCACCCAGCAGCAACTGGCCGGCCAATCGGGGATTGACCGGTATCACGCGGTAACCCTGGCGTTGCAGATAGGCCATCACGTCGTGGGAGGGACGATGGGGTTTTTCGCTGGCGCCTACCAGGGCAATGGTGCGGACACGGGTCAGCAGCGAGCTCAGATCGTCGGCCTGATGGATCAGCATGGTAGAACTCCCGGGCGGGTTAACGCGTGGCTTCGAGCCTCACGGAGACAGACTCCGCATAGCGTAGCGCGTGGGGCTTGTCGATTTCTACCTGAGTCCAGCGCACCGCCTGGTGCTCCATCACGATGGCCAGTACCTCATGGGTCAGGCGCTCAAGCAACGCGAACCGCTGGCCATCCACATGGGCGATGATCTGTTTGGTAATGGTGCGGTAGTTCAGCGCGGCTTCAATCTGATTGAGATTGATGGCCTGTGTGGCATCGTAGGTCAGGGTGACATTGATCACCACATCCTGCTGGTTGTTGATTTCTTCTTCCTTGATGCCGATGTAGGCGCGCAACAGCAGATCCTTGATGCGAACGCGGGCGATGTGGTCTCCGGTCATCTGGGTCATGCTGCCTCCGAAGGCTGTCAGCGGTTGTTGCCGATCAAGGTCAGGAATTCGGTTCGGGTGGCCTGGGATTTCCGGAACTGCCCGAGCATCATCGAGGTTTTCATCTTCGAATTCTGTTTCTCCACACCGCGCATCATCATGCACATGTGCTGAGCCTCAATGACCACCGCCACGCCCTTGGCATTGGTCACGCTCTCGACAGCCTCGGCGATCTGCCGGGTCAGGTTTTCCTGGATCTGCAGGCGCCGGGCATACATGTCTACGATCCGGGCGAACTTGGACAAACCCAGTACCTTGCCCTGGGGCAGGTAGGCGATGTGGCACTTGCCGATGAAGGGCAGTACGTGGTGCTCGCACATGCTGTAGAGCTCAATGTCCTGCACCACCACCATTTCATCCATGGCGGATTCGAACACGGCGTTGTTAACCAGTTGGTCCAGGCTCTGCTCGTAGCCCCGGGTCAGGAACTGCATGGCCTTGGCAGCGCGCGTCGGTGTGTCCTGCAGGCCTTCCCGGTCCGGGTCTTCTCCCAGTCCTTCCAGAATGGCGCGGTAGTGGCCGGCCAAGTCTTCCAGCGGTAGCGTCATCGTGATTTCCAGTAAATTGAAAACAAAAGG
The DNA here is from genome assembly GCA_035705335.1 of Marinobacter sp. Lineage (GTDB taxonomy): Bacteria > Pseudomonadota > Gammaproteobacteria > Pseudomonadales > Oleiphilaceae > Marinobacter. The sequence continues at coordinate 4,732 of DASSWD010000279.1, forward strand.
CGGAAGCTTAAGGTAATTCGCCGCCGTTCGCCAAGATCTACGGCCACTGGCAGTCTTTGGACCAGTTCCCAGGCGATCCCTGAGGCTATGGCAGCGGCCCGGGCTTTGCACTAAAGTGGCTGCTTCAGGACAGGTTTCGGGAGTGGTCTATGGATCGGGTCATGTCGGGCTCTGAAAGCCCGGCCGCCGGGCGACAGGAAACGTTCACCCTGGACGCCTGGCAGCAAGCTGGCAAATGGTTCAGCTACGACGGCTATGCCATCTTCAGCCGGATGGCCGGGCAGGGCGAGCCGCTTGTGCTGCTGCACGGATTTCCGACCGCCAGCTGGGACTGGAACCGGTTGTGGCCCATGCTGGTGCGCCACGACAACCTGTTGACTCTTGACATGCTGGGTTTTGGCTTTTCCGACAAACCCGGGCACTACCCCTACAGCATCGAAGACCAGGCGGATCTGATCCAGGGTTGGATCGAAGGGCTCGGACTGTCCGGGGTCCACCTTCTGGCCCACGGTTATGGCACCACCGTCGCCCAGGAACTGATGGCCCGGGCAGAGGAGGATGGTCTGGGGTTCACCATCGACAGCGTGTGTTTGCTGAACGGAGGTATTTTTCCCGAAGTACACCAGCCGCTGTTGATCCAGAAAGTGCTGCGCAGTCCGCTGGGCAGTCTGGTCAATCGGGGGCTCACCCGCAGTACCTTCGAACGCAATTTCCAGCGCTTGTTCGGCACCCGCAACCCGCCGGACCCTCAGGATCTTGAGGATTTCTGGTACCTGATCACCTACAACAACGGCCGCGGCATTCTGCACCGCTTGATTCAGTTCATGGAAGAGCGCCGGTGCCATCGCAACCGGTGGGTCGGCGCGCTTCAGCAGTACCCGGGGCCGATGCGCTTGATCTCCGGCAGCGCCGATCCGGTGTCAGGCGTGGCCATGGCGCGTCGTTATAGAGAGCTGATCGCCAATCCGGATGTGGTGAGCCTGCGGAACGTTGGGCATTACCCCCACTTCGAGCAGCCCTGGGATGTCTTCGCTGCTTACCGGGAA
>DASSWD010000280.1:0-15805 GCA_035705335.1 Marinobacter sp.
GGTAATGGTTTGATCGCGGCGGAATCGACGGTGGCCGAATCGCTGAGGTACATGGGTAAGTCCGTCATGGTTTGCTCCCGTTGGTTGGTTTTCGGGTCGCGTATGACGGAGCGGTCTCGTTGCCGGGGCCGCCTTCTGGTCTCAATCCCTACGCCGGTATTATCCGGATCAGGTCGCGGGTTCTGCGTTGCAATCTCAGCCGATCGCCAGCGTGTGGCGAATCAGCACCCCGTCAAGACGCGAAACTGTCGTATCTCTCACTCAAAATGAGTGAGATTTGCAAGTGTAGAGACGGGGCGGTTTATTGTCCATAATGAGGGCCCTTTACCATCGGGTGCTGATGCGGGCTGGTCCGTTCGCCCGTCCTCGAACCTTGATGTCTCGCATCCTTTGACGGATGCCGGTGGCCAGTTTTTCAGGAGAAAAAATGAAAAAGCGACTTCTTCCCGGTCTGATCGCGCTGCTTGCGGCTCAGGCGGCACATTCCACGGATCTGATCGAGAGCTACGAACGGGCCTTATCCTATGACTCCGGCATTGCTGCGGCACTGGCAACCCTGGAAGCGCAGGAAGCCGGCAGCGACGTTACCCGCAGCGCCCTGCTGCCGAGGATTGGCGCGTTTGCTCAAGCCAACCACACGGATTTCGAGCCAGACAACGGCCAGGGCGACAGCTACCGCGCCCTGAATTACGGCGTCCAGCTCACCCAGCCGCTGTTCCGGGCCGACGCCTGGTTCCAGTACGACGCCAGCCAGTTCCTGACCGAAGCCGCTCAGGCGCAGTACAATCTGGCTCAGCAACAGTTGATTCTCGACGTGGCAACCGCCTACTTTAACGTGCTTCGGGCTCAGGATTTCCTGACCACCGCTGAGGCCACCGAAGCAGCGATCCAGCGCCAGTACGAGCAAGCGCAAGAGCGTTTTGATGTCGGCCTGATCGCCATCACCGAGGTGTATGAAGCACGCGCCAGCTACGACGACGCGAAAAGCCAGCGCATTGCCGCCAACAACGACCTGAACGTGGCCCGCGAGCAACTGGCGCGCCTGACTGGCGAGTACGCCGAAGACCTGGAGAACCTGCGCCAGAACTTCCCGCTGGCCCGCCCGGAGCCGATGAATCCCAGCGCCTGGGAAAACACCGCCCTGGAGCAGAACTGGTCAATTCAGGCCGCGCTGTTCCAGTTGAAGGCGAGTGAAGCCGACCTCAAGGTTGCCAAGGCAGGCCATTTGCCAACGCTCGATCTGGTGGCGTCCTACGGTGAAAACGACCTGTCCGGCGCCAACAATTTTCAGCGCCAGCAAACTGGCACCCAGGGCGTGATCGGCCTGGAGCTGAATGTGCCCCTGTACATGGGTGGCGGCACCCAGGCGGGTGTTCGCCAGCAACGGTCACTGGTGACCGTGGCGGAACAGGATCTGAACACGGTTCGCCGGGACGTTCGGGTGAACGCCCGCAGCCTGTTCCTGACGGTGAACAACAACATTGAATCGGCCTCGGCCCTGGAACAGACCATCATTTCACGCCGCAGCGCTCTGGATGCGACCCGGGCCGGATACGAAGTGGGCACCCGCAACATTGTTGAGGTGCTGGATGCCGAGCGTGCCTATTACGTGGCCCTGCGGGACTACGCCAATGCCCGCTACGATTACGTGATCAACACGCTGCAACTGAAGCAGTCCGCCGGCACCCTGAGCCCGCAGGACCTGATTGAGCTGAACAACTGGCTGAGTGAGTCCGCGCCGGGCATCGAGGCCCTGGCCGAAGAAGACAAAGTTCTGGACGATCCCACGCAGTAATTGACTTGCTTCTGGCGCCGGGGCGCCAGGCCTGGTGCCAGAAGCAATCACCCGGTTACAAACGCTCGACGATCCCTTCCACCACTCGGTCCAGGGCCCCACGATTGGCGGTCACAACGGCCAGCGCCCGCTGCCCGAAGGCCTTGCGCCGATTGGCCTCGTTGAACAACAGAATCAGCGCGTGCGCCAACTGATCCGAATCGCGCACCAGTTCCCCACCGCGTCCTGCCAGCATTCGCTCATAAATCGTTTCAAAATTGAACACATGAGGGCCGGACAACACCGGAATGCCCCAGGCTGCCGGCTCCAGCGGATTGTGCCCACCCCGCTCGATCAGCGAGCCGCCCACGAACGCAAGGTCGCTGGCGCCGTACAGCATCATCAGCTCCCCCATGGTGTCGCCGATGTAGACCTGGGCGTGGTCCGGGGATTCACCTGCTGACCGCCGGGCTACGGTAAAGCCCTGCGTCCGTGCCAGGTGGGCCACGGAATCAAAGCGTTCCGGATGCCGGGGAACGATGATCAGGAGCGCATCGGGATGCCGGGCCAGGACCTGCTGATGCGCCGCCAGCAATTGCCTGTCCTCGCCGGCGTGAGTACTGCCGGCAATCCAGACCCGCCGGCCGCCGGTCTGCTGGCGGAACGCTGCGGAGGCAGCCCGGACATCGTCCGGAATATCCACGTCGAATTTCACACTGCCTGTAACTTCAACATGGGAGGGCACCACCCCGATGTGCCGGAAGCGTTCAGCATCCATATCGGCCTGGGCCGCCACCCAGGTGATGCTGTTCATGACCGGCGCCGCCAGCCACCTCACCCGTTCGTATCCACGGGCGGACCTGGCCGACAGCCTGGCATTGATCAGGAACACCGGAACCTTGTTCTGTCGGCACTGGGTGATCATGTTGGGCCAGATTTCCGTTTCCAGGATAACCAGAATCCCCGGCCTGGCCCGCTTGACGAAACGGCGGATCGACCCTGGCGTGTCATAGGGCGCATAGGCATAAGACACCTGATCGCCAAACATCTTTTGGGCCTGCGCGCGACCTGTGTCTGTCATCGCCGTCATCAGGATGGTGGCATCCAGGTTGTGGGCCAGCAGGCGCCGAACCATGGGGCCCGCGGCTATGGTCTCGCCCACCGAGACGGCGTGTACCCAGATCACCGGTTCCTTCAGGGCAGGCACAAAACCCAGCCGATGCTGCCAGTCCCGGCGCAGCGCGGGCGACTGGCGGCCCTGCCACCAGAGCCGTATCAGGATGAATGGCAGCGCGAGCCGGATCAGCAGGGAATAGATAAACTGGAACACACGGGACTCCCGGCAAAACAGTGCGTTATCATGGAGCGCAATTGAGCATGGGAGGGCATCTTGCCCCCGGCGGAAACGTTTGTCGATGCAGGATTCGCGATTTTGAAAAAGAAGTACCGCAAACTCCCCAGGAACACCGATTACTCAGCTTACCGGCATCCCCGCTGGTGGCCAACCTGGCTGGGCATCGGCGTGATGTGGCTGGTGGCGCAGCTGCCGATCCGCGTTCAGTGGTGGCTGGGAAGGCTGATTGGCCTGGCGGTCTGGAAGCTGGCCCGAAGCCGACGACACATTACCGAGACCAACATCCGCCTGTGTTTTCCGGAGCTCAACGAGCAGCAACAGGCGGCACTGGTGCGCAACGCCTTTATCGCCAACGGCATAGGCGTGATGGAGCTGGGCATTGCCTGGTTCCGCGATCCGGCCCGGCTGACCGGCATCACCCGGGTGCACGGCCTTGAGCATTTCGAAAGGGCTCTTGAGGCGGGACACGGCGTATTGCTGTTGGGCGGCCACTACAGCACCCTGGACCTCGGGGGCAGCCTGGCGACGGAATTTGTCGAGGCGGATGTGATGCAGCGTGACCACAACAACGCCCTGATGAACGCGGTGATGACACGGGCGCGGGGCCGGCGGTACGGTACGGTACTGGGCGCCAAGGATCTTCGCGGCCTGTTCCGCTGCCTGAAGAAGAACCATGCGGTCTGGTACGCCACTGATCAGGATTACGGCCGCAAGGACATTGTTTTTGCGCCCTTCTTCGGTGTGCCCGCCGGCAGCATCACGGCCACCTCCCGGATTGTCGAACGCAGCCACTGCAAGGTGGTGCCGTTCAGTCATTTCCGGAGAGAAGACCGGCCCGGGTACGACATCTACTTCCACCCGGCCCTGGAGGACTTCCCCAGCGGGGACGACCTGACCGATGCTACGCGAGTCAACGCCATCATCGAACAGGAAATCCGCAGGGCCCCGGACCAATATCTGTGGATGCACCGGCGCTTCAAAACCCGGCCGGATGAAGCTGACCCCGGGTTCTACCAGCGATGAGAGCGGCATGAGCCAGGACAACGAAGGCACTCACGGCCCGGTCGTGTGGTTGATCACCGACAACAAGCCCGGGCACAGGAACCAGCTGAAAGGCCTGGGCAACCGTCTGCGCGCCCTCGCGAACGCACGCATCCACTGGCTTTCCGCCACAGACTACCCCGTCCCGCTGTGGCGCGCAGCGCTGGCCGTGGCGCCTCGGCTTGACCCGCACCTGCCGCACCCGGATCTGGTGGTCGCAGCGGGTAGCGGAACCCACCGGCTGCTCCTCGCCCTGAGGCGCCGCAGGGGCGTAAGAACCCTGGTCCTGATGAAGCCCGGTTTTCCTCTCGCGCTGGTGGACGGCGCCATCGTGCCTGCCCACGACAGGGTTCCCGGGTCCGCCCGGGTTTTCGTGACCGAAGGCGCCCTCAATGCCGTCACCCCGATGGCCAGGCTGACCGATCAACCCAATGCCCTGGTGCTGATCGGTGGGCCGTCGCCACATTTTGACTGGCAGGAAGACGCCCTGCTCAACCAGATCACTGACCTCATGGCCCGCTATCCCGGTTGGCGCTGGACCCTTTCTGACTCCCGGCGCACGCCAGGTTCCACGAGTGAGGCCCTGGCCGGGTTGCGCAGCCCCAAGGTTACGTTCGTTCACCATCAGCAGACCCATGAGGGTTGGCTCAGCCATCAGTTGGCCGCCTCCCGTGCGGTCTGGGTGACGCCGGACAGCATGTCGATGGTGTGTGAGGCGGCAACGTCGGGTGTTCCCACCGGGCTGTTTGAACTGCCACAGAACCCGGGCAGCCGGGTTGCCAGAGGCGTTGCCCGCCTGCTGGAACAGGGTTACGTAGCCCGATGGCAGGATCACCCGAAGGTAATGGGCGACCATCCGCGCCCCACTGCGCGCCTGTGGGAAGCCGACCGAGCGGCCCGCTGGATTCTCCCCTCGCTGGCCAGGACGGGCCGGTCATGAAGGTACTGCAGGTATTGCCCGCGCTGGACAGCGGCGGTGTGGAACGAGGCACCCTCGAGATCGCCGACGCGCTGGTGCAAGCGGGCCACGATTCCCATGTGGCCTCTGCCGGCGGCCGTCTGGTCAGCGACCTGGTGTCTGCGGGCAGCGCGCACCACACCTGGAATCTGGGCGGCAAGAGCCCCGCCACACTCCTGCAGGTTCGGCCGTTCCGGCGCTGGCTCGCCTCCGAACACTTTGACATTGTGCATGTACGCTCCCGCCTGCCGGCCTGGGTTGTCTGGCAGGCCCTGAAAAAGCTCCCGTCCCGATCCAGGCCGCACTTGATCACCACCGTGCACGGACTCAATTCGGTGAGCCGTTACAGCCAGATACTCACCCGGGGTGAGCGGGTAATTGCCGTCTCGCAGACCTGCCGCCAGTACATCCTGGACAACTATCCGGACACGCCGGAGCAACGTTTGCGGGTGATTCCCCGGGGCATAGATCCCGACTACTGGCAACGCGGTTACCGACCTTCGGAAGATTGGCTTGAGGCCTGGTACTCGGAGTTCCCCGAGGCTCGCGACCGGTTCACTATCACGCTTCCCGGTCGTTTGTCCCGCCTTAAAGGGCATGAGGACTTCCTGACCATCGTTGAGCGGCTGCGCGCCGAGATTCCGGGCCTGCTAGGTCTCATCGTGGGCGGGGCCGCCGAGGGCAAGGCCCATTACGAGCAGGAGCTTCGCAACCTGGTCCGGCAGAAGAACCTGGAGAGCACGGTGATATTCACCGGCCCGCGGCAGGACATCCGGGACATCTATGCGGTATCCGATGTGGTGCTGTCACTGTCCACCAAGCCGGAGTCTTTCGGCCGGACGGTGCTTGAGCCACTGGCCATGGGCACACCGGTGGTGGGTTACAACCGCGGCGGCGTTGGCGAGATCCTGGAAGCCCTCTATCCCGACGGCGCGGTTCCAGCCACAGACACCATGGCCGCCGCCCGGGCGGTGTTGGCCGTAAAGGCCGGTCAGACCATGGCGGTCAGGCCGAACCAACAGTTCCTGCTGCAGACCATGCAGGCACAGACCCTGGCCGTCTACCGGGAGGTCCTGTCGTGATGACCGCGTTACTGGTTGCGCTGGCCGGGGCGGGCCTGCTGTGGTTTTCCTGGCGCTATGGCTGGTGGCTGCCGGCACGCTCGTATTCCCAGCCCCGCATTCTTATGTACCACATGATCTCAGCGTGCCCGGAAGGCGCGAAATTCCGTGGCCTGCGAGTACACCCTGAGTTGTTTCGCAGGCAGATCGCCTTTCTCGCCGGCCAGGGCTGGACCTTTGTCACGATGGCCGAGCTGATGGCCTGCCAGGGCAACACGCCGGAAAAAACCGTGGCCATCACCTTCGATGACGGCTACCGGGATAATCTCACCCATGCCCTGCCCGTGCTTCGGGCGTTCAATGCCAAGGCCACCCTGTACCTGGTGGTCGACCGCCACGACCGCGACTGGTCGGTGGCGAAGAAGGCCCATCACAATTCCGGCGAACTGGCCCGGGAGCCGAAACTCACCGATGCCGAGGTGCAGACCCTGCTGGACTCCGGACTGATCGAGCTGGGCAGCCACACCCTGACCCACCCCAACCTGCCCGCCAGCAGCCTGGAGCAGCGCTGGCATGAAATCCAACACAGCAAGACCGAGCTTGAGGCAAGGTTCGGCGTTACCGTCTCCTCATTTGCCTACCCGTTCGGCCTGTATCAGCCGGAGGACGCCGAGCTGGCCCGAAAGGCCGGCTACAGCAATGCGGTCACCGTGGAGGAAGGCATCGAGGACCGGGTCCAGCAGCGGCCCTTCGATCTTCGCCGGGTGAAAGTGAGCGGCAAGGAGGGCATGCTCGGGTTCCGGATGCGCCTGAGGCGGGGATTCCGGGGGCCATTGCGATGAGAATTGCCATGGTGATGGCCGGCAACGAGGAAGGCGGGCTGGAGAAACACGTGGAAGAGCTGGTCAACGGCCTTGCAGGCCGCGGTCACGAGGTGTTCTGGATTGCCCATGGGAAGTACGCCGACCGGGTGCGGGGCGGCGCCCTCTTCGTGCCCATAGACATGTCACGCTCCCGCCGCCACCCCCTGGCGCTGTTCCAGCTGTGGCGAGCACTGAGGCGGATCCGGCCAGATATCATCCACAGCCACGGCGGCAAAGCTTTGGCCATGACCAGCAGCCTTCACTCCGGGCTGCATGCAGCAACGATCACGACCGTTCACGGCATCAAAAAGCGCCACGCCGGCATCACCCGGGCGGACGCGGTGATTTCACCAAACCGGCAGCTCGGCGCGGCGATAAAGCACCCGGCCATCCACGTGGTCTATCACGGGATTCTCTATCAGACGGCGCCTGCCGGGAGCGCCAGCGTGACCAGCGACGGGCCGGCCTTCTGGCTGGCGGTGGGCCGACTGGTTCGGGAAAAGGGCTTCGACGTGCTGATCCGCGCCATGGCCGATGTGCCCGGGCGCCTGCTGATTGCCGGCGATGGTCCCGAACGGGGCAACCTCGAAACCCTGGCCCGCAACCATGGCCTGGCAGACCGGGTAACGCTGCTCGGCCACCGGGACGACATACCGGAGCTGATGCGGCAATGTCAGGCACTGGTGATCGCCTCGCGCCGGGAGGGTTTTTCCTACGTGTTCGCCGAGGCGCTGTTCAATCGCTGCCCGGTGGTTTCAACCAACGTGCCCATCCCCAACGAAGTGCTGCCGCCCCACCGGATCTGCCCCGTTGACGACGCGGCGGCGCTGGAAGCATTAATGAACGGCCTCCGACCCGACCCCGCCCTGACAGAGTCACTGTACCAGTATGCCCGCGCGCACCTCACTCTGGACAGCATGCTGGACAACACCCTGGCGGTTTACGAGACAACGCTGCAACGGAGGGCTTCGTGATTACCCTCAAAGACCGCCAACCCTTCGCCGAGGGCGACAACCGCTGGTGTTTCGTGCACCCGGACGATCCCAACCTGTGCCTGAAAGTCCTCAAGCCCGGCAGCCTGGCGCGGCAGTACCGAACGGCAAAATGGCACAAGCGAATCCGCGGACGGGAGGCTCTGGACGACAACCTCCGGGAGGCGAACGCCTATCGTCAGGACGCCATTGTTCGCGGCTCAGAACGGGTCTGGGAGCATCTCGCGCGCTGGCACGGCCAGATCGACACCGACCTGGGCACCGCCAACGTCACCCAGCTGGTGGGCGCGGAGCCGGGCCGTCCCGGCCCGACCCTGGAAACCCTGCTGAAGAACGAAGGCCTGTCCCCCAGGGTGCGCACTGCCCTGGACGCCCTGGCCCAGTGGCTTCGGGAGACGGGCATACTGACCCGAAATCTCCTGCCCCACAACCTGGTGGCAGTCGAGCAACCCGAGGACCTCAAACTGATGATCATCGACGGGCTGGGCGCGCCGCTGGCGGCTCAGCTCACCAGTGGCAGCGCGCGGCTGCGGCGCCGCTACATCGAGCGGCGCATCCGGCGGATGTGGCTGCGGGTCAACTGGGAGGCCGGTGGCCGCAGCGGCCGGTGGGAAGATGTCGAACAGGCGGATCGCTAGCGTCCCGCCAGCCGAGACATTAGTCCACAAAGCACACCGGCACCAGGTCCTGCCACTGGTTGGCCGCGACTTTCAGCGAGGGTGGGTGCGGGTCCGGCTGGTCGCCGGAGGTCTGCAGGGGCCGCTCGTAGAAATACAGTTGATGGCGTTCATCAAACTGGTTTGAGTACCAGGTTTCCACCCGGCTGAAACTGGCCCTGAACCGTTCCGGATAGTCCACTCCCGGCTCATGAAAGAACCGCTTGCCTTCCGGGTCGGTGGTCTGCTCGGCGACGATCGGCACCGGCATGATGGCGATGCCCCCGGGCCGGAGCACCCGCCGGACTTCCGCAATCGCCCTGGCATCGTCGCGGGCATAGACCAGCACGTGGGAAGCAAACACAAGATCAAAGGTGGCGTCGTCGAAGGGCAGATCCTGGATGTCGCACTGGATATCCACATCCGTTCGCAACAGGTCGGCCGTGAGGTAGCTCGCGCTGACCTTGCTCAGCCAATCCGCCAGAATACGCTCCGGGGCAATGTGTAGAGTGTCCGGGGGCCGGCGTCCGGTCATCACCTGCTGCGCAACAAGGAACTGGAGCCGTTCCCGCTCATTGGAGCGGCAGCAGGGACATTTGGCATGGTCGCGTACATGGTTGTACCGCCGGGTGACCTTGCGCTTGAAAGGCCCTTTATAGCCGCACAGCGGGCACAGGAAGACCCGCCTTGACGGCTGGGCCAACCTGAACAGTGGGCCAAACAGATACTTTCGCCAGGCCGAGGGCGAGTAGAGGTAGGAGGTGTTTACCGAGGTTTCCATCCGGGTTCCCAGCTCAGGGTGAGGGTGTGTTGGCAGCCCGACGCTCGCCTCCCGAGTGGAGACAGGTTCACGCTGCAACGTGCTAACATGGCAGTATAAGACGAATCAGGAAGGAACCCCATGATATACCCCGTCATTATGGCCGGTGGCACCGGCTCACGCCTGTGGCCGTTGTCCCGCCAGCTGAATCCGAAACAGTTCCTGAAGCTGACCGATAACCGCCTGTCCATGCTTCAGATGACGGTCACCCGTCTTGAGGGCATGGAGTCCGCTGATCCCCTGCTGATCTGCAACGAGGAGCACCGGTTCCTGGCCGCCGAGCAGATGCGCCAGGCCGGCCACGCCGATGCCCGCATCATTCTTGAGCCCTGCGGCCGGAACACCGCGCCGGCCATCGCCCTCGCGGCATTGCAGCTTGTTCGGGAAGCCGACAACAACACCGAAGACCCGCTCATGCTCGTGTTGGCCGCCGACCATCTGATCCAGGACGTGCCCGCCTTCCAGGCCGGTATCGCGCGGGCCCTGCCGCTGGCGCAGCAGGGCAAACTGGTGACTTTCGGCATCGTTCCGAGCCATGCCGAAACCGGCTATGGCTACATCCAGCGCGGGCCGGAACTGGCGGCGGACAGCTTTGCCGTCAGCCAGTTTGTAGAGAAACCAGACCTGGCAACCGCAGAACGCTATTTCGCGTCCGGCGACTACTTCTGGAACAGCGGCATGTTCCTGTTTGGTGCCCGACGCTATCTTGCCGAACTGGAAGCCCTCCGGCCAGATATCCTGGCCATCTGCCAGGCCGCCATGGAAGAGGCCAGCGACGACCTTTATTTCACCCGGGTCAACGAACGTATCTTTGCCGAGTGCCCCGGGGAGTCCATCGATTATGCGGTGATGGAGAAAACCGAGAATGCCGCGATGGTGGCCCTCGATGCCGGCTGGAGTGATATCGGTTCCTGGTCGGCGCTCTGGGAAGTCTCCGGCAAGGATGAGAATGGCAACAGCTTCGCCGGGGACGTGATCGGCGTAAATACCGGAAACACCCTGGTGCGGGCCGACAGCCGGTTGGTGGCCACGCTCGGGGTGCAGGATCTCGTGATCATCGAAACCAAGGATGCCCTGCTGGTGGCCCACAAGGACCGGGTTCAGGACGTCAAGAAGGTGGTGGAGCGCCTCAAGAACGACGGACGGCACGAACACCTCAATCACCGCGAGGTCTACCGGCCCTGGGGCGTGTACGATTCCATCGACAACGGCAGCCGCTACCAGGTCAAGCGCATCACGGTGAAGCCCGGCGCCAAGTTGTCGGTGCAGATGCACCACCACCGCGCCGAACACTGGATCGTGGTCTGCGGTACCGCCCGGGTCACCAACGGTGATCAGACCTACCTGGTGACCGAAAACCAGTCCACCTACATTCCCATCGGGCAGGTCCACTCCCTCGAAAATCCGGGAGTCATCAACCTTGAACTGATCGAGGTCCAGTCCGGCTCCTATCTGGGTGAAGATGACATTGTCCGGCTCAAGGACATGTACGGACGCTCCTGATGCCCTCCGTCCACTGATGATCCCAGTCCCGGCCAGGGATCATCAGCGGCCGTGTGCCCCCGGAAACTCCTGATTTCACGGAGTTGTCATCAGTCTGTAAACTACTTGCCTTTTTCGACCCCTTTACCCTGGCTATTCAACGGATTTTCGCATCATGTCGCGTTTCAAGAGCACCCTTGGGCAGCGCGCCACCTGGGCCTCCTGGTTTATCTTCGCAAACGGTCTGCTGGCATTGCTGGTAGGCCTGAGATACCTGCCGTGGATGAATATTCCCGACGCCGAGACGGCCGCCTACGTGGCCGTCCTGATGCTGGGGCAGTTTGCCCTTCTGGCCTGGTTGGCCGGATTACCCCTGATACTCGTGGCCCTGCTGCTGCCAGCCAAACGGCTGCTTTCGGTGATTGCGGTGATCTTCGCAGCCATCGGTATCGCAATTCTTGCCATCGACACCACCACCTACGCTCTGTACCGATTTCACCTGTCATCGTTCGTGCTGGAGCTTGCCCTCGGCGGCGGCACGGAGGTCTTTGCATTTTCCTGGCAGATGTGGGCAACGGTGATCGGAATCTTTGCAGGTATCCTTGTTGCCCAATCCGTGGTAGCGGCCCTGCTCTGGCGCAAACTGCCCCGGGCACGCTGGCTGGGCGTGGCCTTCGCGGGTATGTTCGGGCTTCAGTTGACTGCCCACGGCTGGCACACCTGGGCCGACGCCAACTACGACACCCGCATCACCGGCATCACCCGGCATGTGCCGCTGTATTACGCCGCCACTGCGAAACGCTTCATGAAAGACCAGGGCCTGGTGGACCCACAGAAAGTCCGCGACAACCAGGCCGCCCAGTCACTGGCGGGTGCGAATCGCGGCGGCGAACTTAATTACCCCACAGAGCCTATGCAGTGCTCGAAGCCGGCCCGAAAGCCCAACGTTCTGATGATCGTGATTGATGGCGCCCGTTGGGACATGCTGGACCCGCGCTGGATGCCCAACATTTACGCCTTTGCCCAAGACAATATCGTATTCGAGAATCATTACAGCAACGGGAACGCCACCAAACCCGGCATTTTCACGCTGTTCTACTCTATCCCGGCCAGCTACTGGGATGCCTTCACCGCCGCCAAGCGCCCGCCGGTGATGATCAGCCGGATGCAGGCCCTTGGCTATCAGACCGAAGTGCTGGGTTCCGCCACCCTGGTCAGCCCGGCGTTCGACCAGAACGTGTTTGCCTCGATCCAGGACCTTCGACTGCAGACACCCGGTGATCAGCCCTGGGACCGGGATGTGCGTATCACCGATGACTGGCTCGCGTTCACAGAGAGCGGGCGTCAGATTGACACACCTTTCTTCGGCTTCCTGTTCTACGACACCCCCCATAACCACATGGTGCCGGACGACTATTCGGTAAAATTCCAGCCCTACTGGGAATCGGTCAACAAGCTGGAGCTCGACGCCGACTTCAACCCGGAACTGATCAAGAACAACTACAAGTCCACACTGCACTACGTGGACAACCAGATTGGCCGGGTACTAACGGACCTGGAAAAGCGGGACCTGCTGGACGAGACCATCGTGATGATCACCGGCGACCACGGCCAGGAATTCAACGAACACGGCATGAACTATTGGGGACACGGCAGTAATTTCGGCGAGTATCAGTTACACGTGCCCATGGTGGTACACTGGCCCGGCAAACCAGCGCAGACGGTAAGCTACCGTACCCAGCACTTCGATGTGGCGCCCACATTGTTGTCCCGGGCCCTGGGGTGCGGGGCAACGCCAGTCGAATACTATGCAACCGGCAACGGGCTGTTCAAAGAGCGCGAGGATCCCTGGAGCATTGCCCACAGTTATATGGACTATGCCCTGATTACCGATAAACTGCAGGTCGTTACGCATGCCTCGGGCGACGTGGATGTCGTCACCCCCCGGCAGAAACCGGTTGATCGGTACCAGCTCAAACCGTCGATCACCCGTGAGGTGCTCAACGAGCTTTCCCGGTTCTACAAATAGGCGCAGTGGAATACAACATGAACCTGTCCGTCATCATCAGCACCTATAACTCCCCCCAGTGGCTGGAAAAGGTCCTCTGGGGTTACAGCGTTCAGACCCACCATCGGTTTGAACTCATCATTGCCGATGACGGATCCACGGCCGAAACCCGGGAACTGGTCGACCGCATGCGGGCCGACACCGGCCTGACGATTAAGCATGTCTGGCAGGAAGACGACGGTTTCCGAAAATGCCGCATTCTGAACAAGGCGGTACTGGAAGCAGATGCAGACTACCTGGTGTTTACTGACGGCGATTGCATTCCCAGAAACGATTTTCTTGAAGTCCATGCCACCGAAGCGGAGCCGGGGTGCTACCTCTCCGGCGGGTACCACAAGCTGCCCATGGCAACGAGCCAGGCCATCACCCGTGACGACATACTCTCCGGTCGTTGCTTCGAACTCCCCTGGCTAAAGGCGCATGGGCTTCGCTCGAGCTACAAGAACAGCAAGCTCACCGCCAGTGGCTGGAAAGCCCGACTGTTCAATACCCTCACCCCCACCCGCTGCCGCTTCAAAGGCTCCAACGGCTCCGCGTGGAAAAAGGACGTGCTGGCGGTAAACGGCTTTGACGAGACCATGGCCTATGGCGGTGAGGACCGGGAATTTGGCGTGCGGCTGGTGAATCTTGGCATCAAACCCAAGCACGTCCGCTACAACGCGATCGTGATTCATCTGGACCATGCCCGGGGGTACGTTGATCCGGCGGTGGTTGAAGCCAACAAGCAGCACCGTCTCAGGGTTGACCGCGAAGGTATCATTCGCACCGGGCACGGTATTGACCAGCATCAGGCCCAGGGAGGCACCCGTTGATCTTCTTTGTGTTTTCCTACAACCGCGGCCCGCACCTGAAAAACTGCATCGAGTCTATCGAAGCCTGCGCGCCCGATCACAAGGTCATTGTCTACGACGATGCCAGCGAGGACCCGGAAACCCAGCAGATTCTCGAAGACATTGAAACCCGCCATGAGGTGCGGCGGCGCGACGACAAAGGCTCGGGTGATAAGCACGGCGCTCTGTACACCAACATGCAGAGAGCCATCGACTCCATCAGCGATGACAGCCTTATCTGCTTTTTGCAGGACGACACCCAGCTCGTTCGCAGAATTGACGATCAGGACATCGAGTTTTTGGAAGGCTACTTTGAGACCTTCCCCAACGCAGGCTTTCTGGCCCCGGTGTTCCAGAAGCGGATCACCCGGCAGCGAACCCTGGACCGATTCGTCTACTACCCGGACCGGGGCGTCTATGTGTGCGAACACCGAAGCCGCAAACAGGTTGCGGGCGTTTACTATTCAGATATTTCCGTTACCCGCAGTGATCGCGTTAAGTCTGTGAACTGGCGTTTCGTTCCGGGCGAATTCGAGAACGAACAGCAGGCAAAAAACAACTTCCTGGAAATGGGCTACCTGTATGCACCCTTTGCCATGTGGCTGCCCAATCCGCCCGCGTACCGCAACAAGAAGAAAAGCGTCACCTTCCGGATCGCGGAGATCGTCAACAAAGCCGGGTTCTACCCTTTCCGAATCATGGATGACGCCTCGGTACAGCGATTGCGGACTCGCCCGACCGATCAGGTTCCCATCGCCGAGGATTATCTTGAAGTGGCTGTGAAAGGTCTGAAATCACCTTGGATCTACGATCCGCTCAGGCGATACCGGCTGCTGCGAAAGCTGGCAAAATTTGAAGCTTTCCTGAAACGCCTGACCAGCCGGAACCCCGGTCGCTGAGCCTGCCTTCTGGCTCAGCCGATCTCATGGGGCAGGAACGCAACCGCATCGTAGCTTTCTGGCAAAACCTGATAGCCATTCCGGTTCAGCAACGACACGAGTTCGTCAAACTCCCCCCGGGTCATGACGCCATCCGACATTCCGTGCTCAAAATGGATCAGCGCGGGCCGCACCCGGTTAAAGTCAATGCTGCGTATAATTTCCGCGTCGTAACCTTCGGTGTCGATCTGCAAAAGGTCGATCTGGTCCAGCCCCTCCCTTTGCATCAGCGCCTCAAGAGACACGCAGGGAACCTGAATCGCCTCCACGAACGATTCCGGCACTTCTGGCTTCACCACGTGAGCCTTATTGAAAGAAGCGGTGCCAAGCGCCCACTCTGGCACCTGTGATTCGTATCTTTCACCGACCACATAGAGAGTGGCCTCGGCTTGGTCATTGTGGATGGCCGCGTTTATAGGTTTTATAGCAGGCTTGCTCTGGTACACGGTTTTTAATGCCCGATAGAAACGGGGAACTGGCTCAACGGCAAGCCCCGAGAATGAATAATCTTGCGATATCGCAAACTCATGAATCGGGTCAAACCGGCGACCATCGTTAGCGCCGATCTGGATGAAACTTATCTTGCGGCTCTTACGCTCCAGGTATCGCAGTAGAACAAGCTCAAAGAAGTTAGGTTTGTGAGTTCGGACAAGTCTGTAGCCTCGGGATAGCAGCCGACGGTTTAACCGGTTTCTACTTTTACTCAAGGGCCACTCCCAGAACGACGATCGTATTTTTAAACGGATGAAGCGCGAGCATATCACCGAATACCTGAAAATGACCTTGAACCAGGGTGCTTGAACCTAAAATTGTGAACCTCCCTGGCAACCTTGCCTTTCAGCAGATACCAGCGCCAACGCAACCTCATAAAACCTCGTCGCACTTTCGCGGTATCTATGCCCGTATCGATCCCGGACTCGAATTCGGGATTGTGGGTGAGGCACGGTTCCACCACGCCGTAGCACTCT
>DASSWD010000281.1:0-9615 GCA_035705335.1 Marinobacter sp.
CGCCAGCCACCTTCGTATGATGCGCGCCACGTTGATCGGGGTAACCCGGCAACCACCAGTTTGATGCGGGGTGGAGCAGTCTGGTAGCTCGTCGGGCTCATAACCCGAAGGTCGTTGGTTCGAATCCAGCCCCCGCTACCAAAAAAGAGAAAGGCAGATCAGTTTCTTACTGATCTGCCTTTTTTGCGTTTTGGGGTATCAATTCACTGCACGGGGATCTGAAATCGGGACGTGTGAACGGTTGTTGCTCGGTCAACAACCGTGTGCAAGGCTTGATAAATTGCTGTGGCAGAAGTTTCCGGCATCAAGAAATTACCAAGAACCGACACGGAGTCATGAATGTCCAATACCGCCGTTCGCTATCTGACCATGCTCAGGATGGTGCCTCGCCACCCCAAGTCCATCACCACAACGGAACTCGCTCAACGGCTTGAGGATCATGGCTTTGAGGTCACGATGCGCTCTATACAGCGTGATCTGGAAAAATTGAGTGCCGACTTCCCGCTGATCGTAGATGAGGCATCGCGGCCATACCGCTGGTCGTTCGACCGGAACGCGACCATCGACATCATTCCTGCGCTGGACTTGCCTGCGGCGCTCACGTTCGAGCTTGCGCGGGCTTATCTCTCACCCCTGTTGCCACCGCGAGCGCTGTCGCACCTCAAGCCTCATTTCGATGAAGCCCACCGCACGCTGCTGCGGGAAAAGAACCCTCTGGGGCAATGGCCGGATCGCGTTCGGGTGATTAACCGCGGCCTCAGTGGCCAGCGGCCAGAGGTCGATGCGGATGTGCTCGAAACGGTTACGGAGGCCTTGTTAAGAGAGTTTCAGTGCAAATTGATTTATCAGGCCCGGAACTGGCCGGAGCCGGAGAGCATTCAGGTTCACCCCCTTGGCCTGATCTTTCGGGATCCGAACGTTTACCTGATCGGCCGAATTGAAGGCCGCGATGGCATTCGGCAACTCGTGCTGCATCGCGCGGCGGCTGGGGAATTGGTGGAGCAGCCTGTTGACCGGCCCGATGGTTTCGATCTGGATTTGTACATCCGGTCCGGCGCCATGGGGGTGTTGCGGTCGGACAAACCCATCTACCTGCGCCTGCGGTGTGACAAGCCGGTACTGAACCACTTGTTGGAATCGCCGCTTGGCTTCGACCAGTTGAACACCGAAGTCGATGACAAAACCTTTGAGATCGGCGTTACCGTGGGTGACACCCAGGACCTGCGCTGGTGGCTGACCGCTCAAGCCCCGCACTGCGACATTCTTGAGCCTGAGTGGCTCCGAGATGAGATTGAGGCAACCCTGCGAGCAGGCCTCGAACGGGCGTCAGGTTCAGTAAATAAAACACACTAAGCGACGCTATTTGTCGTTGGGCTGCGCAACCATTTGCGACAGGCAGCTACGAGTTGCCAGTGAATACCCAGCAAACACCAAAAGGACATTGAAATGAAAAAGACCACTTTCCTCGCGGCTCTGCCGCTTCTTGCAATGGCGGCACATGCCCCCGCACAAACCTCCAGCCAAATCGACGGGTACGCCGGCTTCACCGTCGGGCAGGCAACCGTAGACGATCTGTGTGACGGCTTCGGTGGCTCTTGCGACGACAGTGCACTGTCATTCCGGGTACATGGTGGCGCAGAACTCAACAGCTTTGCCAACCTCGAGGTCGGTTATCGCTACATCGACGACGTGGAAGCGTCTGGTTTCCTGAGCGGCGTGGCCTTCGCAGCCGCCGTGAACGGCCATTTTGTCGATACCACGCTTCAGTTGGGATTGCCTGAAAGCGGGCCATTCAAAGTGTTCAGTAAAGCAGGCCTCATGCTGTGGCGTTTGAACTATGAGGCGTCTGCCAGTAATGGCTTTATCAGCTTTTCCGAGGAAGACGACGACACCGGCGTTGCTTTCCGCACCGGGCTGGGCGCGAGCTACGAAGTGACTGACCAACTGCGGCTGCGTGCTGACTGGGACCTGCTGTTGAACGTCGGGGATGATGATTCGACGGGTGAAACCGATATTAACATCTTCTCTGTGGGGCCCGAATTCCGGTTCTGATAAATGCCTGGCCTGTCACAGCCATATCGCTGCGACAGGCTCTAAACGGCGGAGGCTCGGCGTTCCGAGCGTAATTGCAAAATTCCGGTTGGGGTTGTCACAAATTAGTCGGTCCCATCTGCCTATTTGCCATTCATCAGCCAACATTCGCCACCCCAAACGGAATATGTACCATCGGGACATTCCCCGCCTCAGACTCTAAATGCGACCGCTGATCGTCAAAGAACATATGCGGTTTCAGCACGCTCAAGATCCTGTCTTTCTGCATACCGCCGAGGAAAAACACCTCATTGGCATCAACGCCCCAATGTTCAAGGGTTGTGATGACCCGCTCGTGGGAAGGTGCGTTTCGTGCGGTGACGATGCACGTTCTCAAAACCCGACGATACCCCTCGTTTTCATCGACAGCGCTATCTTCAAGTTTCTGAAGATGGGAAAGTTTGCGGAACAGATCGGCCAGTGGCCCCGGGCTGTGTGGAATATGAGAGCGAGACGTTTCGTGGGCTTGAAAATCCTCCAGAGAGCCCGCCTTGAACACTTTTTCCGACGCGTCATCGGCAATCACACCGTCAAAGTCAAAGGCAATTCGCAGCTCGGCGTCTGTCTCCTCATCCACCACCTGACTCGGCAATACAGTACCTGCGGGGTGACCGTAATCAATCGCCTGAAGCACATCACTCTCGTTGGCGGACAAAAATAACGACGCGTTGAAAGCCGGGATGTATGGGTAGGGGGACTTCCCTTCCAGAAATGCGGCCCGGGTAATGTCCAAACCGTGATGATGAATAGACCTGAATACCCGTTTACCGGTGATTGCAGAGTTTCGCGAGAGCAGGACGACTTCGACCGGAGATTTCTCTGGAAATTGTTGATTGATTGATAGAAAACGCCGGACGAAGGGAAAAGCCACGCCCTTGTTTAATGGGGTATTGAGGTGGGTCTCTTGGTAATGCCGGTAAGCCTTCTCGCCCTGCGTCCGAAAAATACGGTCGGATTCTGATAAATCGAACAGCGCGCTGGAAGCAACGGCGATGACCAGTTTGTCTTCGATTGGATAGGGCATGGGAGGCTCTTCAGTTGTTCAGAGGTGGATCAAGGATAACAACGCCAAGCGACGCATTTTGTCGCAACGCCTGTTTACCCTGTGAACACAGCGTACAGGAGGTTTAATGAGCATCGTACTGCAAGCACACATGATCTCGCAGGCCCTATTTGAATTTGATCCGATGAACACCTGTTGCAAGGAAAACCAATGTTTTGACGAATACGATCGTATCGCCGAAGGAGTAGAAGGTCGCCTGCGGCAGGGCTTCACGTTGAAGCAGGCGCTGGTGTTGGAGTTGGCCGAGTCGTTCTTCGCTGCTGAAACGCCTCAGACCGATTGCCTTGACTCGGTGGTGGATTATCTTGAGGGCAGGGCAGATGGATGTGCGACGTGATTGGTGACATTTACGGTTATGCGAGCGAACTCGAGGCACTGCTGTTTAAGCTCGGGTATCGGCAGAAAGGCGGGATTTGGCAGCACTCAGACCGAAAGGAAGACTGCTCCAACCCGGATCTACTTCAGAACATCGTCCGGGATGGCATCACCTGGAAAGTTTCTGCCGGACAACCAAATTCTCCCGAAAACACGGTTTCCGATTTTGCTTTCGCCTAGCTCCCTTCTATTTACCGATATACTGGAAATGCGGAACCTTCCCGGCTTTTTTGTCGAAAGTGGCCGTTCCTTCGGCGCCGGCAGCCTTCCCGAACCAGGCAATAAGATGGTCCGGGAAATCTGCGTTGGACTCGCGATAATCGCCCAAGGCGCGGCGCACCAACTCTCGATCAGCGACCACAAGCTGCTGCGCATCCAGCAGTGCGGTTATCTGATCGGCTATGTCAGCCCTGGGCACCTTGTACGCCCGTTGCAGAACCCAGGCGAGCTCACAGAGCGCAATGGTTGAGACAGCGCAAGGTGACTCTGCTGTGCAGTGGGTCTCGATGAAGTCAGCGGCAATTTCGTGCTGTTCGGGATCGCCTTCGGCATCGACCAGGAAGCGAACCAGAACATTTGTATCCAGGGCCCTCACTCGCTAACCGCCCCGGCCGCAACCGCTTCATCCATTTCTTCGATAGAGACAGACCTGCCGCCGCTCTTAATCCGGCCCTTGAGCGCCATCAGATCCCCCTTGGCCACCGTTACCCGCAGAGTGCCATCGTCCTCCATTACCCAAGCCAGCTTGTCGCCACGTTGGACATCCAGGGCCTGCCGGATCTCGCGGGGAATAACCAACTGGCCTTTTTCACTGACTGTGGACTCGCCTTTAATCATTTCTTCAGCCTCCTGGGCCGTTTATGTCGTACCACCAAAGTATATCGTCTTACCATCAGTAAGACCAAAAATAAGATTACGGGTACCTGCACAGAAGTTCCCATCTTGTTCGAATTCCAATCAGGGGGCTGTTGCCACTACTCGCCAGAACTCTTGGCTGGCACCTGGCGAATCCATCAGTCATCTACACACCCTCTCGCCCTCCGATGTATTCCCAGTAACGGCTATGAGTATTGAGTTTTGTGGAACCTTAAGTTGGTGTTGGCATCTTCATGGCTGAATTTCTACCCAAGGATCTTCCACCTTTAACCAGCTCCGCATGGCCGCTCCATGTTTTAAGTGGCCAGATTGCTCCCACTTCCCAACCCAGACAGTGATCCGGTCAAAGTCGACCACATCAATCTGTGGCTGGAAGTCCTGGCGAGGCGGATGAGTGAGTGGTTGACCGGGCTCTCTCAGTAATTTCATGATAGCGCCTTGGCGACGGGGCATCCGACCCATGGGCGTGCGCAATTTTAATTAACGAATCGTAATGTTCTGCATGAGGCTCAATTCTTAACTTCACGTCATTAATGTACTCGAAATCCTGATTTTCGCAGGTGCCCCGACTCCCCATTTTTCTTCGTTTTTTCTGCTAACATCCAGCCACATATTTTTCCGCCAGCGGGAAGGCCAAGCCTGAATCGCCGATTATTCGGCAGAAAATTGACAAATCTGTAATTAGAAAGTTGATCGTATTCTCGCCAATACTCCCCCCGATTTTATAAGATTTCACAAATTCGACGGAATATTGGTGGTAATCAACCATGAAGCGCGTCATCAAAATGTCAAAGGCATGGAGCGCCGCGTTTTTGTTGGGGTTAAGTGTTGTCTTGACTGGCTGTGGAGGCGGCGGCGGAGGTGGCAGCAGCAGCTCTTCGTCTGGCGAGGCGGGTTCGTCTTCCGATCAGGGGAGTTCTGAAACCCGGGTGGGCGACGGCTCGGGTTACGCCGTGTTGAGTTGGACAGCACCGTCTACCCGCGTAAACGGTGCAGGCATCAAGATGGGGGAGCTGGATCGTTACGTGATTCGCTTTGGCCAGAATCCAGAAGAGCTGGGCCAGAAGGTTACTGTTGACGGCGCCGAGAATTACGCCGATATGTCCTACACCATTAACGGCCTGGGCCAAGGTACCTGGTATTTTACCATTCAGGTTCAGGACACCCAGGGTCTGATCAGTGAGCCCTCAGCACCGGTGAGCAAGTCCATCCAGTCGTGATTGCCTGTGCCGGTTCCCTGTCGCCAAGGTGGGTGTCTGGCGTCAGGGCATCTGCCTCATGGGGTCTGCCATGGGGAGTTTCAGTGTAAAGGTTGTACCCGCGTCGATGTCTGAATCGACTGTGATCTCGCCGTTGTGTTTCTCCACCACCGTTTTGACAAACGACAGCCCCAGCCCGGTGCCGTGGTTGCCGGTCAGTTCGCTGCGCTTCTGGCGGTGATAGCGGTCGAACAGGTGCGGCAGCTCGTTGGGGTCTATGCCGCTGCCTTCATCTGCAATCGTCAGGCAGGCCAGGTGGCCGGCCCGGTAAACGTGAACGCTGACGCCGGAACCTTCCGGGCTGTACTGAACGGCGTTGGTCATCAGGTTGATGACCGCCCGCTCCAGCAGTTCCGCGTTGCCCTTGAGCCAGAGATCCTCGGTGCCCTGCACCTGCAGGGAGATGCGCTTTTCAATGGCCTGCTCGCAGACGCTGTCCCGGGCGTTTTCAACGATGGCGAGCAGTTCGCAGTCGTAGAATCGGGTTTCGGTTAACTGTTCTGCGCGGGCCAGTTGCACGAACTCCTCGGCCAGGTGATAGCTGCGACGGGCCAGTCGGCCGAGTTGTTCCAGCTGTTGTGCGTCAATGTGTTGCGGTGCCCGTTTCATTTGCTCAATGAGTGCCAGCTGCGACACCAGCGGTGAGCGCACGTCATGGGATATGAAGTCGATGGCCTCCCGATGCTGGCGCTGTTGCTCCCGCAATTCGGAAATGTCGGCAATGTTGGCGATGATGCCAGATTGCGCGGTGCCGGGCAGGGCGAACGGGGCGAAGTGAATCAGGAAATCCTTGCCTTTGACGGTCAGGTCTACGGTCTGGCTGCTGCGCAGGGTCAGGGTCTCGGAGACGGTTTCATGCCAGGGCGAGTGTTCCCTGGGGTCGTGGCCATCCAGCAGCCGCACCAGGGGCAGCCCGTTCAGGCTGGGCATGGGCTCGCCGAACCAGTCCTGAATGTGCTGATTGGCAAAACGGATCACGCCGAGTTCATCGGTAACGATGATGCCGTCTGGCATGTGTTCGAAGCTGTGCCGGATAAAGGCCTGTATCCGGGTCAGGCGCTGGGTGGCCTGCCGCACCCGTTCGATTCGGGTGGACATGCTTTCGCCGCGGTACTCTGCGGGGGCATATTGTGTCTCCGGCAGCAGCGACAGCTGTTGCAGGTATCGCTGAATCACCTCCCGGCTGAGGTCGTTGCGCAGTTCCAGGCCGATCAGAAATTCGCTGCCGTGGCGGTCCAGTCGGATCCAGCTTTGCTGCTGCTGGTGTTGCCAGGCGCCGGGTTCCGGAAGTGGTGGGGCTTCAGCCATGGACATGGCGTGACATTGCAGAACCTTTCCGTCTTCGGCCAGCAGCCAGCCATCGGGCTGCAGGAGTGCACGGAACTGTTCGATCAACTGGGCGGGCTGGCGGCTGGCGGCATCTGGCAGTGACAGGCCGGGCGTGCGTGCCATGTCATCCAGTTGCCGGCTCAGAAACCGGGAGATCATGGCAAGGCGCAGGACAGCCGTCAGCGGTAACGCCATCAGCGGCAACAGCAGGGCATAGGCCGGCGGCAGATGCAGATTCCACCGGAACAGTGCCAGGCCGTAGAGGGCGCCAGCGGCGGCCAGGGTTGTCAGGCAGGCCAGAACGGTTGCCGCCGGGCGAAGTCTCGGCAACCACAGCGCCAGAACGACCAGTACCAGCAGGGTGAACAGCCACTGGCTCCATACCGGTGCCGGGGTTTTCAGTTGCCCCTGAAGCCAGGCTGAGTAGGCATTGGCGTGAAACTCCACCCCGGACATCGGCCGACCAGAACCTGAATAAGGGGTTGGCAATACGTCTCCCAGCCCCGCGGCTGTCGCGCCAACGAACACGGTTTTTCCGGCGAGGGCGCCGAACGGGATTCTACCCTCAAGCACGCGTGCATAAGAGTAGGTGGGCAGCGCGCCCGGACCACCAGCCAGAGGAACCTGGCGAAAGTCCCGGCGGATGTTGACGTACTCTGGTGCACTGCCTTTTGCAGATACAGGGGGTTGGCCGGTTGCTGCCAATGCAATGGCGGGCCATAACCGATAGGGCAGGCCGTTATACAGGTAAAGCCCCCGGGCGACACCATCGCTGTCGAGTTCAACGTGAGCGTGGCCCAGGGTTGCGGCCGCATCGGCCAGTTCCGGCGTCGGTAACTGTTCGGAGATCAGGCGCTCCCGGGTGGGCGCTGTCAGGTAAACCGGCAGGATGACATTGTTCTGTTCCGTCATCGCCAGGGCGAGTTCCGTATCGCCGATGCCGGGTTCAGGAAACAGTATGTCGAGCACGATGCGCTCGGCGCCGGCGTCGTTCAGCCGTCGGATCAGTCCGGCGTGATAGCTGCGGTGCCATGGCCAGCCGCCCAGTTGCTCCAGGCTGTATTCGTCAATGGCCACCAGGGCAACCTGGTCTGAGGGCGTGGCCGGCCAGGTGGTGATGGTGAGGTCGTAGATCCACTGGTTCAGGCGCTGAGGAAACGGCGTGAACTGAAGCAGCAGGACGGCCGCACAGAGCGTAATGCCAAGAGACCAGGGGGTCGTTTTTACAGGAAACCAGTCCCTTGTCATGGGTATTGAGTATCACGGCGGTGAATGATCGTCAGTCCAGGAACAACTCCCTGCCTGGTCCCCAGCGGCTGGCGAGGGGGCCATCAGACTGTGCCTTTACCCGCACAAAATACCTTCTCCCGGGAATCAGACGCAAGGCTGCGGTCGTGTCGTCAACGTCTGCCTCTTTGACGATGTTCTGGAAGCCGGGTTCTTCCGACAACTGAAGTCGGTAATGACTGGCTGTGTCGACTTGCTCCCAGAACAGGCGCACCTGGTTGTCCAGATAGTTGACGCTGATAATGCGCACCGGCGGCAGCGTGCCGTTGATCACCAGTTCCCGCGGCTCCGACTGGGCAACCGAATTGCCGCCCGCTTCCGTCACCACACGCCAGTAATAGCGCCCGGGACTGAGCGGGCGGGACGGCACGGCGCTGGTGTCTGGTGCCCATTCACTGGCTGTCACGAGGTTACTGAAGTCGGTATCTTCCGAAATCTCGACGCGCGCCACTTCATTGCTGCCCCCGAATTCCCATTGGAATTCGGGCATGTCATCGTTCACTTTCTCGCCTTCTGCGGGACTCAGCAGCGCAGGCTTGCGAGCCTGGAGATCCACCTCCAGCCGAATGCTGGCAGGCATTCCGGCCAGCCCTCTGTTATCCAGTGCGGCGACCTGCAATTCGTAGCGACCGTTGTCGAGGTGGCTGATGTCAAACCCGGATCCCGATACTTCATGGTTTTGCACCCAGGCCCCTGTCTCTTCGTCAAACAGGTCAACTCGATACTGGCGCCCTTTCTCGGCAGCCCAGGACAGGGTTTCCGGCAAGCGGGTCAGAACCGGGGGCACCGGGTTCAGCTCAGGCGCCGGGGGTAACTGGCGGATGCTTATGCCGGCAGCACCGTTGGTGGATACGCTGGCGCCATAGCCTGCCGGAATCCGGCGTGTCTGGCCTGGGCGGCCAAAATCCACGGTGCCTTCGGTCACCTGAACGCTGCTGCCAGTGGGCGAGGCCTGCAGGGCGAAGACGGTACCGCGCACGGCGGCCACAGCGGATGGTGTTTCGATTTCAAACCGGGCACCGTCGTCGATGATGGGCTTGACCCGGGTGTGCACCTCACCACGATGCAGTCGCAGGCGGGTGTCGACCATGCCGGATTTGCCATACTGGGTGAGGCTGTTGAACATCAGCCGGGTGTTGGGTGAAATCCTCACTTCGGAGCCATCGGCCAGCACCACCGTGGCCGAACCGGCGTTGGACAGAATCTCGTCGCCCACACGGATGATGGTGCCGTCGGTCAGTGGGACTTTGCGCCTGTCCAACCCGGAAATGTGGTGCACATTGCCAGACACCGAGGCAACCCGAGCCGGCCCTGGCTGGCGTTTCAGCCAGGCGA
>DASSWD010000282.1:0-6253 GCA_035705335.1 Marinobacter sp.
AACGGCCTGGACGTGCAGGACCCGGAGACGATCTTCATCATCCTGTCTGAGTTGCTGTTCCACCCCTTGGTCACCGGCTTCCTGTATGCCGCGCTTCTGGCTGCGATCATGAGTACCATCTCCAGTCAGTTGCTAGTATCGTCTTCCTCCCTGACCGAAGATTTCTACCGCCTGTTCCTGCGTCGCGATGCCAGTGAGAAAGAATGTGTGACCGTCGGTCGTGTGTGCGTGGTGCTGGTGGGTGTGGTGGCCACGGTCATCGCTTCTGACCCGAACTCCCAGGTTCTTGGTCTGGTCAGTAACGCCTGGGCTGGTTTCGGTGCTGCCTTCGGCCCGCTGATCATCCTGGCCCTGACCTGGCCGCGTACCAACGGTGCCGGCGCTCTGGCCGGTCTGATTGTTGGCTCGGTTACCGTGATGGTCTGGATCGCTCTGGGCTGGAGCGGCAGCTTCATGGGCGGACCGGGCATCTATGAAATCATCCCGGGCTTCATTGCTTCCTTTATCGCCATCATCGTTGTCAGCAACGCGACAGCTGATTCCGGCGAATACAAGGCGATGGAGCGTTAACGGAACGCACCACCCGGCCTTATAGACCGGGTGGTGTCATCTGTCATGTAATAAAGGGGGCTCAGTGCCCTCTTTTTTTGTTCATAGAGGGTACCTGCTGGAGAGGCGGAATGATCGAGTACCTGGCGTTGATCGCAATCGGTGTGGTTGCAGGTTTTATCAACGTGTTGTCAGCCGGCGGCTCAATGCTGACGCTGCCCATGCTAATGTTCATGGGGTTACCGCCACAGATGGCCAATGGCACCAATCGGGTGGCCATCGTGCTGCAGAGCGCTTCTGCGGTGGGCGGTTTTCGTCGTATGGGGCATGGCAATCTGAAGGTAACGCTGGTGCTGGCCATCCCCGCGATTCTGGGTTCGGTGGTGGGTGCCTGGCTGGCCATTGGCGTGTCAGATGCGATTTTCGAGCTGGTACTGGTGGTTGCCATGGTGGTCGGTTCGGTGTTCATGCTCCTGCCGCAGCCAACACTGGAAACCCGGCCCCTGACCGTCGACCGGTTGGGACCGGTCGTCTACCTGTCGATGTTCCTGATCGGCGTTTACGGCGGGTTTATTCAGGTGGGTGTGGGTGTGCTGTTTCTGGTGGTGCTTTACCGCATCCTGAAGATCGACCTGCCGCAGGTGAACGTGCTCAAGGTGGCCATCACCCTGCTGTACATGATTCCGGCACTGTTGATGTTCATGATCAGTGATCAGGTGCGTTGGGGCCTTGGGTTGGTGCTGGGGGCGGGTAGTGTGATGGGTGCATTTCTCGCGGTGCGGGTGAATCTGGGGGCGCAAGGTGCTCGTTGGGTGAAGGTGCTGACACTGGTGATGGTGGCCGCCATCCTCGTCAAGCTGCTTATGGGTTAAGCGACGCGCGGACCGCGCTCGCGCCATAAAAAACGCCAGCCCGCAGGCTGGCGTTTTTATTTCTGGCAGCAGCCTGATATCAGGCTGCTGCTTTCTTCTTCAGGTCAGAGATTGACCACGAAAGACTCAGGCTACGGAAGCCTCAGACGCCTTCTTGGTGTAGTCCTCCATCTGATCAAAGTTCAGATACTTGTAGATCTCCTTGGACATGCTGTTCAGGTCTTTGGCGTACTCCATGTACTCCGCCGGCGTTGGCAGCTTGCCCAGTACCGCGCCTACAGCAGCCAGTTCCGCTGAGGTCAGGTACACGTTGGCACCATCACCCAGGCGGTTCGGGAAGTTACGGGTAGAAGTGGACAGCACCGTGCTCTTGGGTGCGACACGCGCCTGGTTGCCCATGCACAGGGAGCAGCCCGGCATCTCGGTGCGAACACCGGCGGTGCCGTAGGTGTTGAAGTAGCCTTCTTCCATCAGCTGCTGCTGGTCCATCTTGGTCGGCGGAGACATCCACAGACGGGTGCTCAGCGGGCCTTTGTGCTGTTCCAGCAGCTTTCCGGCAGCGCGGAAGTGACCGATGTTGGTCATGCAGGAGCCGATGAACACTTCGTCGACCTTGTCGCCAGCCACTTCGGACAGGAACTTGGCGTCGTCCGGGTCGTTCGGGCAGCACACGATCGGCTCTTTGATGTCAGCCAGATCGATCTCGATGACGTGTGAGTACTCGGCATCTTTGTCGGCACGCATCAGCTTCGGATCGGCCAGCCAGGCTTCCATCTGCTGGGCGCGACGCTCCAGGGTCCGGGCATCGCCGTAGCCTTCGGCAATCATCCAGCGCAGCATCACGATGTTGGAGCGCAGGTACTCGGCCACAGACTCTTCAGACAGGTTGATGGTACAACCAGCCGCGGAGCGCTCAGCAGAGGCATCAGACAGCTCGAACGCCTGCTCGACAGTGAGGTGCTCCAGACCTTCGATCTCCAGGATGCGACCGGAGAACTCGTTGATCTTACCTTTCTTCTCAACGGTCAGCATGCCCTGCTTGATGCCATACAGCGGGATGGCGTGTACCAGGTCACGCAGGGTGATGCCCGGTTGCATTTCGCCTTTAAAGCGAACCAGCACCGACTCCGGCATATCCAGCGGCATAACGCCGGTCGCCGCGGCAAACGCCACCAGGCCGGAACCAGCCGGGAAGGAGATGCCCATCGGGAAGCGGGTGTGGGAGTCACCACCGGTGCCGACGGTGTCGGGCAGCAGCATGCGGTTCAGCCAGGAGTGGATGATGCCGTCGCCGGGGCGCAGGGAAACACCGCCACGGGTCCGGATAAAGTCCGGCAGGGTGTGCTGCATTTCGACATCAACCGGCTTCGGGTAGGCGGCCGTGTGGCAGAATGACTGCATCACCAGATCCGCCTGGAAGCCCAGACACGCCAGGTCTTTCAGTTCATCACGGGTCATCGGGCCGGTGGTGTCCTGGGAACCTACGGTGGTCATGTGCGGTTCACAGTAGGTGCCCGGGCGAACGCCTTTGCCTTCTTCCAGGCCGCAGGCCTTGCCAACCATCTTCTGGGCTAGGGTAAAGCCCTTGTCGCCGGCTTCCGGATCTTTCGGCAGGCGGAAAATGTCGGTGGCGCCCATGCCCAGAGCCTGGCGGGCCTTGTTGGTCAGGCCACGACCGATGATCAGCGGGATACGGCCGCCGGCCTGAACTTCGTCCAGGATCACGTCAGACTTGAACTTGAACTCGGAAATGGTCTCGCCGGCCTCGTTCAGGATTTTGCCTTCGTACGGGCGAATCTCGATGACATCGCCCATGTTCATGTTGTCGACCGGTGCTTCGAAAACCAGGGCGCCGGCGTCTTCCATGGTGTTGAAGAAGATCGGAGCAACCTTGTTACCGATACAGACACCGCCACCGCGCTTGTTCGGCACGCCCGGGATGTCATCACCGAAGAACCACAGCACGGAGTTGGTGGCAGATTTACGGGAGGAACCGGTACCGACCACGTCGCCCACGAAAGCGACCGGCAGGCCCTTGGCCTTGATTTCTTCGATCTGGCCCATCGGGCCGGTTACACCAGGCTCTTCCGGCTTCAGGCCATCACGCTCCATTTTATAAGCAGCGCGGGCGTGCAGAGGGATGTCCGGGCGGGACCAGGCATCCGGGGCCGGCGACAGGTCGTCGGTGTTGGTTTCGCCAGTGACCTTGAACACCACCATCTTGGTGCTCTCTGCCACTTTCTTGCGGCTGGTAAACCACTCGGCGTTGGCCCAGGACTCAACCACAGACTTGGCCACGGCGTTGCCGGCGTCCATTTTTTCCTTCACGTCGTTGAAGGCGTCGAACATCAGCAGGGTTTTCTTCAGCTGCTCGCCGGCCAGCTCGGCCAGGGCGCTGTCGTCCAGCAGCTCAACCAGGGTCTCAATGTTATAACCGCCCTGCATCATGCCCAGCAGTTTCACGGCGTATTCTTTGCTGACCAGGGGGGAGCTGGCTTCGCCTTTGGCAACGGCAGACAGGAATGCAGCCTTGACGTAAGCAGCTTCGTCCACGCCCGGCGGAATGCGGTTTTCCAGCAGGTAAACCAGCGTCTCTTCCTCGCCGGCCGGCGGGTTCTTCAGCAGGTCGACCAGGGCCGCGGTCTGCTCGGCGTTCAGAGGTTTGGGGGGAATACCCAGGGCTTCACGTTCGGCAACGTGTTCACGATAGGCTTCTAACACGGTTTGGTCCCTCATCGGTTTGGGTGTCGCGCGGTAAAGGCCGCTTGGGCCAGGCGGACATTTTGTGGCGTTAAGGCTTCAGGAGCCTCTGAATAACGCCTCAAATCACCGATGGGGTTTCAGGATTTATTCAGAGACTCCTTGCATCTGGCGCCGCATTCTATAGGAAAGCCCTTATAAAGTTAAGTTGGACAGCGATCGGACGAATCTGTTAAGTGCGGTATACTCCCGCGCTAACCGCCCCAAGCCAGCTGCCAGACTACGTTTTAGCCATGAATGATGCACTGACCAACGCTCTGCAAGATATCCACAACTTCCTGCCGTGCCCGACACCGGAACGCTGGATCGAGAACGCCCTCGCCAATCAGGCGCTGATGTTGATTGATCACGCCCACTGCGAGAAAAAGGCGGCATCGACGGCCCTGAGTCTGATGTACCGGTACGTGGACAACCCGGACCTGTTGAACAAGATGTCCCGCCTGGCCCGGGAAGAGCTGCGTCACTTCGAGCAGGTGCTGGCGATCATGAAGAAGCGCAACGTGACCTACGATCACCTGTCGCCGGCCCGTTATGCGACGGGCCTGCGGGAAGCGGTGAGGAAGGACGATCCGGGTCGGCTGGTCGACGTGCTGATCGTCGGCGCCATCATCGAAGCCCGCTCCTGTGAGCGATTTGCCGCTCTGGCGCCACAGCTGGATGACACACTGGCCGACTTCTACACCAGCCTGCTGAAATCCGAAGCCCGGCACTACCAGGATTATCTGAAGCTGGCGGTGCAGGCGAACGGGGGACCGGTGGATGATCGTGTCGAGACATTCATGGAGATCGAGAAGCGGCTTATCGAAGAGCCCGACACCGAATTCCGTTTTCACAGCGGGCCCGTTGCAGCCTGATCAGCGACACCTCCGCTTAAGGCCCGACTCAGTTCAGTTCCCTGCACAGGGAGATCCAGCGGTCGATACCGGCGCTGCGGAACTTCTGCTTGTGCAGAATGAAGTAGAACTGGCGGTCAAAGGCGCGGTGAGCCGGCACGCTCAATGGCACCAGGCTGCCCCGGCGGAAGGCGTCTGCCAGCACCACATGGGACAGACACCCAATGCCAAGGTTAGCCTCCACCGCCCGCTTGATGGCTTCGGTGTGTTCCAGTTCCAGCAGAACATTCAGGTCAGGCAGCAGCCCCTGCATGCCGCGTTCGAAACTCTGGCGCGTGCCGGAACCCTGCTCACGCATGATCCAGGTAGCGGTGCGCAGGTCGTCGTCGGTGAGCTGGCCTTTGCTGGCCAGCGGGTGATGGGGTGAGCAGAACACGTCGAGCCGATCGGCCCGCCAGGGAAGGACGTCCAGCTCGGAACTCTGCAATTCACCTTCGATAAGACCAATATCCAGTTCAAAATCGCTGACCCGGCGGGCAATGGTGCTGGTATTGGCCACCTCAAGGGACACCCTGGGCCGGGTAGGGGTATTCATGTATTGGGCCATCACGCCCACGGCCAGATAGTTTCCAATGGTTAGAGTGGCGCCGACTTTCAGGGCGCCGACTTCGGAGTGCTTGCTGAGCACCTGTTCCAGCTCTTTGGCCTGGGCCAGGAGAGATTCGGCCCGCGGGCGATAAAGGCGGCCCAACTCGTTCAGTTGTAGACGTTTGCCCACGCGGTCAAACAGCTGGATGTCGAACTGGTTTTCCAGTTCTTTCAGGGCGCTGCTGGCGGCCGACTGTGACATGGCCAGCGATTCTGCCGCGCGAGTGATGTTCTGGAAGTGCGCGGCAGCAAGAAACACCTCCAACTGACGGAAACTGAATTTCATAAGCGCCCTGATTAAATCGATTTACTCGAATAAGGTTATGTGAATATCCCATTTCATCGATAGGTTAGACTTGGGTTATCCTGTACGCAATTCAAACTTATACGTTTCCCTGTGTGAACAGGCGAGGGCATAACATGAGCAAATTGATGAAAGAAACCGTCACCAGCGTTCACCACTGGAACGACACGCTGTTCTCTTTCAAAACCAGCCGCGACCCGGGTTTCCGTTTCAAGAACGGTCACTTTGTGATGATTGGTCTGGAAACCGACGGCAAGCCGCTTTTGCGCGCTTACAGTATCGCCAGC
>DASSWD010000283.1:0-2525 GCA_035705335.1 Marinobacter sp.
GGCACGTAGACGAATGTGCCGTCAGAGAATACTGCTGAGTTGAGCGCGGCGAAGAAGTTATCGCCCTGAGGCACGACCGAACCCAGATACTTTTTGACCAGTTCCGGATAGTCGCGGATGGCTTCTGAAATGGAGCAGAAGACCACGCCGGCTTTGGCCAGTGGCTCTTTGAACGTGGTGGCCACAGACACGGAGTCGAAGACCGCATCGACGGCGACGCCGGCAAGTTTCTCACGCTCGTGCAGGGGAATGCCCAACTTCTCATAGGTTCTGAGCAGCTCCGGATCGACTTCATCCAGGCTCTGGGGCATGTCTTCCTTGCGTTTCGGCGCGGAATAGTAGGAAATCGAGTTGTAGTCGACCTTCGGGTAGCCGACGTGAGCCCAGTCTGGCTCATCCATTTCCAGCCAGCGACGGTAAGCTTTCAGACGCCATTCCAGCATCCACTCCGGCTCTTTCTTGATCGCAGAAAGCCGGGCAATGACGTCTTCGTTCAGGCCGGGTTCGAACGTGTCGGATTCGATTTCAGTCACGAAACCGTGTTCGTATTCCCGTTTGATCAGCTCTTTCACCTCATTATCGGTGGTCGCCATGATCGTCGCTCCGTAATTCTCTCATCGCGGGCGCAGGGCCCTTGGTATCTCCGCCTGCCGTGTGGGGCATGCGGGTGGATTGTCTTGATCTGTAAGGTGTTGCAGTGGTCGCTCACTCCGTGAGTACGCCCCGCAATCGGTTTTTGGATGACGGATTGGCCAGAATACGGAAATTCCAGCATCATCCGTAGCGTCTGGCGAAGGATTATACAATACCAGAGTAAATTAGTCAGGTATTAAACCGGCAGAGAGCAGATTATACCTTAATCGAAGTGACAGGGCAGAACCGCCTGCAACCTCTCTGACACGCCGCTGTCCTAAAATATTAGGGCGAAGCGGTTGAGGCCCGGCCCACTATCGCAAAAAGGTCGTATTGATTCACTTCGGCTAACAGATGTACGCTCAATCGCACGAACTCAGATGGATGAAGTCACTGCACAGGAGGAAGGCATGGCGCCGGAGCCAATGAGGCCTGAACCGTCGAAGCGCCTGGGGGCGCGGGTCAGCAAGCTGATCCGAATTCAGTTGGCGCGAGGCAAGGTCGGGGTGGAAACCGTGGCCGGCCAGCTCAACATGAGCCGTTATACCCTGCATAAAAAACTGCGCCAGGAAGGTGTCACCTTTGCCCACCTGCTGGAGCAGGTGCGGCGGGAACAAGCGCTGGCCTATATGCGCGACCAGTCCAAACCGCTGGTTGAGATTGCGGAACAGCTCGGATTTTCCGAGTTGAGTGCATTCAGCCGGGCGTTCAAACGCTGGATGGGTAAACCCCCGGCTGAATATCGTTCCCTCACACTTTCTTGAAGATGAGGGTGGCGTTGGTCCCGCCAAAACCGAAGCTGTTGCTCATGACCAGATCCAGCTTCTGGTTGTCCATGCGCTCCCGCACAATTGGATAACCAACCGCGCCTTCGTCCAGATTCTGGATGTTGGCTGACGGCGCAATGAAGTTCTCCCGCTGCATGATCAGCGAGTAGATGGCTTCGTGTACGCCAGCGGCGCCGAGGGCATGGCCGCACAGGGGCTTGGTTGAGCTCAATGGCGGAATCTTGTCGCCAAAGGTTTCTTTCATGGCTTTCAGCTCGGTTACGTCACCCGCCGGCGTGCTGGTGCCGTGGGTGTTGACGTAGTTGATCTCGCCATCAATGTTGGCCATTGCCTGCTTCATGCAGCGAATGGCACCTTCACCGCTCGGCGCGACCATGTCGGCGCCGTCAGAGGTGGCACCGAAACCGACCAGTTCCGCCAGGATGGTGGCGCCGCGGGCTTCTGCGTGTTCCAGGGATTCCAGCAGCAGAGCACCGCCACCGCCTGAAATCACGAAACCGTCCCGGTCTGCATCATAAGTACGGGACGCCTGTTCCGGCGTGTCGTTGTACTTGGTCGACAGCGCGCCCATGGCGTCGAACATCAGGCTCAGGGTCCAGTGGATGTCTTCACCGCCGCCGGCGAGCATGACTTCCTGCCGGCCCAGAGCGATCTGATCCGCCGCGTGGCCAATGCAGTGGGCACTGGTGGCGCAGGCGGAGGTAATACCGTAGTTGATGCCGGTAATACCGAACGCGGTGGTGATAGACGCGTTAATGGCGCTGCCCATGGTGCGGGGCACCCGGTACGGGCCAACGCGGCGCAGGCCTTTGTCGCGATGGGTGTCGATGGCATCCAGCAGTTCAACGGTGGAAGCACCGCCGGTTCCGAATACCGCACCGGTGGTGTTGGCGCGCAGCTGTTCGTCGGTAATGCCTGCCTGTGCAATGGCTTCTTTCGCGGCCAGGTAGCAGTAACCGGCGGCCGGGCTCATGAAGCGCCAGATTTTACGGTCGATCAGTTCTGACAGGTTAAGGTCGATCTTGCCGGCCACGTGGCTGCGCAGACCGTTGTCCCGGGCTTCCTCACTGAAGGCAATGCCTGAACGGGATTCCCGCAGGGATT
>DASSWD010000284.1:0-3079 GCA_035705335.1 Marinobacter sp.
CATAGTTAAAATCTTTCGAAAGGTTTGCAGAATTCACTGGAAGAACAAAAGATAACACCACAAATTTGCGCACTTATTCTATAGTAACGGGAACAACAGCATAATGCGCTGCGGATTGTCTGCTGCGACACTGTGGAATGGCCAAGAATCAAGCACGCTAGCAAGGACATAAAAATGAGGAAACTGTTGTACGCTCTGGCAGCATCCGCGCTGCTGTTTACCTCCTGGGCTCAGGCACAGCCAGAGCTCCGGCCTGATCACCCCGAGCGTTACACCGTGGTCAAGGGTGACACCCTCTGGGACATCTCGGGGCGTTTCCTGAGCAACCCCTGGTACTGGCCGGAGATCTGGCACGTCAATCCGCAGGTTCAGAATCCACACCTGATTTATCCGGGCGACGTGCTGGCGCTGGTGTACATCGATGGCAAGCCCCGGCTGACCAAGGTCACCACCAGTGATGTGGTGCGGCTGTCGCCCCAGGTGCGCTCTGAGCCAATCGATACGCCGATTCCGGCCATTCCCCTCGATGCCATCGCCAGTTTCCTGACCAATACCCGCATCGTCTCTCCCGATGAGCTCAACGGCGCACCCTATGTACTGGAAGGACAGGAAGGCCGCATCATCACCGGTGCCGGTGACCGCGTTTACGCCCGTGGCGAAAAGCCGGCCGACCGTGTGGGCGTGTTCCGTCGCAGCCAGGAGTACCGGGATCCGGACACCGGCGAATTCCTGGGACTGGAAGCCCGCAGTATTGCGGCCGGTGAAGTCATCGCCGAAAACGGCGACGTGCTGACTGTTGACCTGATCCGCTCCAATGAGGAAGTGCGCATCGGTGACCGCCTGCTGATCAGTGAAGACCGCCGCCTGACTACCAATTTCATGCCGAGTGCGCCGGAAGAGGAGATTGAAGGGGAAATGATCTCCGTCGACGGCGGCGTCAGCCAGATTGGCCAGTACAACGTGGTGGCCATTAACCGGGGCGAGCGTGAAGGTCTGGAGCCAGGTAATGTGATGGCCATCCTCAAGGCCGGCAACATGGTGCGTGACCCGGTCACCAACGAAACCATTGAGCTGCCGTCCGAGCGGGCCGGCCTGCTGATGGTGTTCCAGGTGTATGAGAAGATGAGCTACGGCCTGGTGCTGCAAGCGACTCGTGCCCTGTCACTGGGCGACAAGGTAACCAACCCCTGAGCGCCTGAAGCCCGCCGCACTGTGCGGCGGGCCCGCAAAAAGCCAGACAGCCGGGCCGGATGCCCGGCTTTTTCATGACCACCACCATGGTTCAAGGACGACGCCATGCCAGATGTTGATACCCTGCGTTCCACCACCGGCCAGTGGCTGGTGCTCTCCCTGCTGCCCCGTTTCGGTACCGTGCTGCAAAGCCGGTTGCTGGAACACCACCCATACCTGCCCGATGTGCTCGCGCTCAATGCGGCGACCCTGAAAGCCCTCGGCGTTACTCCGGAAGCCCGGGAGGCCATTCAGGCCTGGCAGTCCGGTGACACCGGGCATCCAGGAATCCAGACGGCGTTGATGATTGTCGACGCCTGCAAGCGCCATAACATCACTCTGCTGGGCCGCAACCACGAGCATTTTCCGGAGGCTCTGCGCCACATTCACGGTGCACCGCTGCTGCTCTACGCGCTGGGCGACACTTCGCGGTTGCTGAAAGACCAGATCGGGATTGTCGGCAGCCGCAATGCCAGCCCGGCGGGCCTGGACCACGCCCGCAAGTTTGCCGCGGAACTGAGCCGGCGGGGACTGTTGACCACCAGCGGCCTGGCGCTGGGGATTGACGGTGCGGCCCACGCCGGTGCGCTCGACGCCGGTTTCGCTACCATCGCGGTGGTGGGATGCGGGCTGGATCGCCTGTACCCGACCCAGCACCGAAAGCTGGCGGCCCGAATCGTGGACAACGGGGTAATTGTCTCGGAATACCCGCCTGGCACCCAGGCCAGGGCCGCCCATTTTCCCCAGCGCAACCGGATCATCAGCGGCCTGAGCCGGGGCGTACTGGTGGTGGAGGCCAGCCTGCGCAGTGGCTCCCTGATTACTGCCCGGCTGGCGCTGGAGCAGGGCCGTGAGGTGTTTGCCATTCCCGGCTCGGTGCACAGTCCGGTGGCCCGGGGTTGTCATCAGTTGATCAAGCAGGGCGCCCGGCTCGTAGAAACCGTGGAGGATGTGCTGGAAGAACTGGGCACCTGGTGGACCCTGCAGGCAGACACCGAAACGTCGGCGCCAGAGTCGCTTGGAGACGCCGCCCTTGCTGATAGCCTGAACGACTTGCCAGCTCGGGAAATCGCGGTGTTCCGGGCTTTGGGGTATGATCCTCAGTCTACCGATGCACTGAGCCAGGCGACCGGCCTGCCGGCGGATCAACTGATGCAGTCCCTGCTGGAACTGGAGCTGCAGGGGTTGATTCATGCCGCCCCGGGGGGTTATCTGCGTACTGCCTGACCGGTGCCCTGTCCAACCGACAATGCTGGAATGTGGATATCATGAAGGTCACTGGTTCACCCTTGAGTGCCTGGCAGTTGCACTGTGCCCGGCGGGTTGTTTTGTCTGGCGGTGTGATTGCCTACCCGACTGAGGCGGTCTGGGGTCTGGGCTGTGACCCCTGGGACGAAGAGGCGGTTGAACGCATTCTTGAGCTCAAAGAGCGCCCCATGGAAAAAGGCATGATTCTGGTGGCGTCCTCCGTTGCGCAGGTGCGTTTTCTGCTGGACCCCCTGCCCGAAGCCCAGCAGGACGAAGCCCTGAAACATTGGCCCGGCCCGGTGACCTGCCTGCTGCCGGACGTTCACCAACAGATTCCCGACTGGGTGCGGGGCAAGCATGCCTCCATTGCTGTGCGCGTCAGCGATCATCCGGTGGTGCGCGCGCTGTGCGAAGCCACCGGCATGCCGCTGGTGTCCACGTCCTGTAACCCCGCCGGTCGCCAGCCGGCGAGGCATATCTGGCAGGTTCGCAAATACTTCGGCGATGGCCTGGACCGCATCGTGCCCGGCGACCTGGGTGGCCGTCGCCAGCCCAGCAAGATTCTTGATATTGTCACCGGCCAACAGCTTCGATAGGAGAA
>DASSWD010000285.1:0-16695 GCA_035705335.1 Marinobacter sp.
TCATGTTTTTGTCCAAAGGGACCTCCAGTCAGTAACACCCGGATTTCGTTCAGCCTTTGCGAAGTCTAGCAGGCCGCCTGAATCACCGCTTATTGTGTGGCGTTGCGGCGCGTTGTAAAGCGCCGGTTACAAAAATCGACAGTCCTGCCCGCGTTATCGGCCGCTAGCCAGCGCCCTGATCCCGCCAACCCGTCAGCCGGCCGCGCAGTCGCAAGGCCGCCTGGCTGTGAATCTGGCTGACACGGCTCTCGCTGACGCCCAGTATCGCGCCGATTTCTTTCAGGTTGAGCTCTTCCTGGTAGTACAGGCTCAGCACCAGCTTTTCCCGCTCGGGCAAGGCGTCAATGGCCTCTGCCAGGCTGCGCTGGAACGCGCTGGCGGACAAACCATCCAGTGGATTATCGCTGGTCTCACTCTCTTCTAACGGCAGGTCGCCGGATTCATTGAGCTCATCCAGGCTGAAAAGTCGGCCGCTGCTGGCATCGGCGAGTGACGCATGGTATTCGGACAGCTCAATACCCAGCTCGTCGGCGACTTCGGTGTCCTGTGCTTCGCGCCCCGCGCGGTCTTCAACGACCTTGATGGCGGCGGATATTCGGCGGGCATTACGGTGCACGGAACGGGGAACCCAGTCGCCCTTGCGGATCTCGTCCACCATGGCACCCCGGATGCGGATACCGGCGTAGGTTTCAAAGGTGGCGCCCTTGCCGGAGGAATAGCGCTGGGCGGCCTCAAGCAGACCGATCATGCCAGCCTGCATCAGGTCTTCAAGCTGCACGGACGCCGGTAGGCGGGCCATCAGATGAAGCGCGATTTTCTTCACCAAAGGCGCGTGTTCTTCGATCAATTTCGACGCGCCGGTGGCACCTGATTGCTGGTAAAGACCAAGGTTGTTCGCCAATGTCATGTATCCGGTTTTTTAGAGGACTGGATTCAGATCAGACTTCGACGAGTCGCTCCACGAAAAACTCCAGATGCCCCCGGGGGGACGACGGCAGCGGCCAGGTGTCCACTTTGTCAGCCAGCGCACGAATGGCCAGCGACGCCTTGGCGCGTGGGTAGGCATCCAGCACGGCCCTCTGGCGCTGCACGGCTTTTTTCACCGCTTCGTCGTAAGGCACGATACCTACATATTGTAGTGCGACATCGAGAAAACGCTCGGTGACCCGCGTGAGCTTTTCAAACAGGTGGCGGCCTTCCTGTTCGTTACGAACCTGGTTGGCGAGGATGCGGAAGCGGTTGGTGCCGTAGTCCCGGTTCATCAGTTTGATCAGTGCGTAGGCATCGG
Organism: Marinobacter sp.; assembly: GCA_035705335.1. Taxonomy (GTDB): domain Bacteria; phylum Pseudomonadota; class Gammaproteobacteria; order Pseudomonadales; family Oleiphilaceae; genus Marinobacter. Next base: position 1,289 of record DASSWD010000285.1, read on the forward strand.
TGATGGAGGTAGGCTCGTCCACCACCACCAGCAGCAGTTCCTGGGAGGCCCGCAGGAAGCTCACCACGGCCTCGGATATGCCGGCGGCGGTATCCACAATCAACACGTCGATCTGGTCACCGAGTTCGCTGAAGGCGTTGATCAGCCCGGCGTGCTCCATCGGGCTGAGCTGGGTCATACGCTGGGTACCGGAAGACGCCGGCACAATCTTGATGCCGCCGGGCCCGTTCACCAGGATGTCTTTCAGATCGCACTCGCCATCAAGCACATCCTGCAGGTTGCGGTTGGAGGTAATGCCAAGCAGCACATCGATGTTGGCCAGGCCGAGGTCGGCATCTAGGAGCACCACACGACGGCCTTTCTGAGCCAGTGCGATGCCAAGGTTCACCGACACGTTGCTCTTGCCGACACCGCCTTTGCCGCCGGACACCGCAATTACCTGAACCGGATGTGGTCTGCTCATACTGTTCTCAGTCTCTTACTGCGTTCTTGTTGGCTTGTGCCGTTGGCCGGGCGAACGCGTTGTCAGGCCCCTTCAGCAACCGACCGGGCCTTCTGTACCGCCTTCAGGCGTTCAACGCCAAGGCGCACCAGCGGGACGGCCTGAGCCCGGTGCAGGTCTTCAGGGATTTTCTGGCCGTCGGTGAACCAGGCCACGGGGAGGCCAGTTTCCATAACAAACCCCAGAGATTCGCCCAGGGTCAATGCCTCGTCAATCTTGGTCACCACACTGCCGGCAAGGTTTGCCATCTTATAGCAATGCCAGACGGATTTCATGATCCGGGGCTGGCTGGTGGCCGACACCACCAGATGGGTCTTGATATTGTGATGGCTGCGGGCCAGCTCCGCCAGCTGTTCCTGATAGCCGCGGTCAGAACTGGTGAGCCCGGCAGTGTCGATCAGCACCAGATGGCGGTCGGAGAGTTCATCCAGAATGTCATCGAGCGAGTGGCTTTCGTCCACCACCCGAACCGGCACGTTGAGGATGCGCCCAAACACAAACAGTTGTTCGTGGGCAGCAACCCGGTAGCGGTCAGTGGTCACCAGCGCCAGGGAATCCGGGCCATGCTCCAGCACATAGCGGGCGGCCAGTTTGCCGATGGTGGTGGTTTTGCCGGACCCGGTCGGGCCGACAAGGGCGTAGATACCCCCGGCATCCAGCCAGTCCTGCTGCACAGTACGCACGCCGGTGGCGAGCATTTTCAGGGCCTGGCGCCAGCCATCCTCCAGCTTGCCACTGCGGTGCTGACGCGACAGGGAACCGGCCAGCTCCAGACCCAGCCCGAATTCCTGCAGGCGTTCAGACAACCGCTGCTGGACCGCCGTGATGCCGGTTGCCGAGGTCGCCTTGGGCTGTCCCGGCGGCTGGCCACTGACCATCTCCCGCAGCGACCGCAACTCCGCGCGCATGGTGGCCAGTTCGCCGGCGTAGTCCTGGCTGGCCGGGGCGGCAGCCTGCGCTGGCTCATCGTCGACCATAGTGGACAGCGCCCAGACGGTGGCGGAGCCCGCCCGCGTGCCAACGGATGCCCGCTGCTGGCGAACGTCCTGAATGCGGCTGCGGGAGCGATCAAGCTCGTCTTCCAGGCGCCGGTGCTGCTCGGCCTGAAGCTCCGCAAGGCGAGAGCCGTTGGTAGCCTGCGCGGCCTGCTCGCCGAGACGCTGGCGCGCCATGTTTTCGTCGTAATCCAGCGCCGTGACAATCTCGACGCCCCCTTCCACCCGGCGGTTGGACAGAATGACGGCATCCGGCCCCATTTCGTGGCTTACCTGCTTCAGGGCCTCGGCCATGGACTTGGCAAAATACCGTTTCACTTTCATCGACTTTCATCCTCCGCCGGTGGCCATGGGCCCGCCGCTCTGATTCGCCCGTCGTTATTGGCCGACCGACGCCACTATGGTGATCTGTTTGTTGTCCGGCACTTCCTGGTACGACAGTACGTGCAGGCGCTCTACCCCGTAGCTGGCAAACTTCGCCAGCACCGGCCTCAACGGGCCGGATACCAGCAGGATGGCGGGCTTGCCCACCATCTCCTGCCGCTGCACGCTGTCCTGCAGAGACCGCTGCAGCTTCTCGACCATGTTCGGTTCAAGCACTAGCCCAATGTCGTCCTGGCCGCCGGTTTGTTGACTCTGCTGTACAGATTTAAGCAACAACTGTTCCAGATCCGGATCGAGGGTGATCACCGGGATCTCCTGCTCGTTACCGCAGATGCTCTGGATAATCATTCGGCGCAGTGCCTGTCGAGTCAGGGTGGTCAGAAATTTTGGGTCCTGGCTCTTCGGATGAACGTTGACAATCGCTTCTGCAATGGAGCGCATATCCCGGATCGGCACCTCCTCTTTCAGGAGATTCTGTAAGACTTTCAGCAAGATGCTGATAGACACGGTGGTCGGGACCAGCTCTTCGGCCAGCTTCGGCGATATCTTTTCAAGCTGATCCAGCCATTTCTGGGTCTCTTCGTGGCCAATCAGTTCATGGGCATGCTTCTGCAGGATCTGATTCAGGTGGGTGGCCACCACCGTGCTGGCATCCACCACGGTGTAGCCCAGGGTCTGCGCCTGGTCTTTTTTCTCAGGCTCAATCCAGGTGGCATCCAGACCAAACGCCGGGTCTTTGCCCTGAAGACCTTCCACCTTGCCAAACACCTGGCCGGGGTCGATGGCCAGTTCCCGGTCCGGGTGAATTTCGGCCTCTGCGATGGTCACGCCCATCAGGGTGATGCGGTAGACGTTGGGCATCAGGTCCAGGTTGTCACGAATGTGCACCGACGGCATGAGGAATCCCAGGTCCTGAGACAGCTTCTTGCGCACGCCCTTGATGCGGCTCAGCAACTGCCCGCCCTGGGCTTTATCCACCAGCGGAATCAGCCGGTAACCCACTTCCAGCCCGATCACATCCACCGTTGCCACATCGTCCCAGCCCAGCTCTCGGGTTTCACCCGGCGCCGGCAATGCGCGGCCCTCGCCAACTCGATCGGCACTGACTTCTGTGCCAGCACGACCGCCGCCCGCAGGGGCCATCCGGCCGGTAAAGCCTCCATCGTCCTCAACGACCTGCTGCTGTTTTTTCCAGATCAACCAGGCCGCCCCCGCAGCAAGAGACCCCAGACCGAGGAACGCCACGTGGGGCATACCCGGAATCAGGCCGAGGAGGATCAGGATGCCGGCAGAAATGGCCAGGGCCCTGGGCGCATTGAACATCTGACTGAGAATCTGGCCGCCCATGTCCTGGCTGTCCGTCACCCGGGTCACCATGATCGCAGCTGCAGTGGACAGCAACAGTGACGGAATCTGGGCGACCAGTCCGTCGCCAATGGTGAGCAGCGCATAGCGCTCCATCGCCACGCCGAAATCCAGACTGTGCTGAATCATGCCAATGGCAATGCCGCCGATGATGTTGATAGCCAATATCAAGAGGCCGGCGATGGCGTCGCCCTTTACAAACTTAGACGCACCATCCATGGAGCCGTAGAAATCCGCCTCCTGGGCGATTTCTGCCCGGCGGCTTTTGGCATCGGCCTGGTTGATCAGACCAGCGTTCAGGTCGGCGTCGATGGCCATCTGTTTGCCGGGCATCGCGTCCAGGGTAAAACGGGCGCTGACTTCGGACACCCGGCCGGCGCCTTTGGTGACCACCAGGAAGTTGATGATCATCAGAATGGCAAACACCACCAGGCCTACCGCGTAGTTGCCGCCGATCAACACCTCGCCGAAGGACTGGATGACCTTGCCGGCGGCATCGCCCCCCTGGTGGCCTTCCAACAGTATCACCCGGGTGGAGGCAACGTTCAGGCCAAGGCGCAACAGAGTCGCCAGCAGCAGCACGGTGGGAAAAGAGGCAAACTCCATGGGCCGCATGGCGTACACGCACACCAGCAAAATGACGATAGAGAGCGTGATATTGAAGGTGAACAATACATCCAGCAAAAATGCCGGCATGGGCAAAATGATCATGCCCAGCAAGCACATGACCAGTATCGGCACGCCGACATTGCCACGCGTCAGTGATTTGACGTTATTCAGGACTAACGCTCTGTCCATGCTGGATCCGACTCCGGAAGAGTGACCTGCCGCCATCAATGACGGTCGAAAAACTGACGCTGGGCGCCTGACTTCCGGAGTTATCGCAAGATCCGTACCAGCCCTTCCATAAATTGACGATTGCACCGGCGCAAGCGCCTGACGGCGGGGGCCAGATACGGTATCCTTGCGCCATTTGAACGAACCCGACGCAGAAACTCCGCAGACCCGACCACAGGTGATCACCATGCCGATCCACGAAGTGAAGCACCCCCTGATCCGACACAAACTCGGCTTGATGCGCCGCTCGGACATCAGCACCAAGAATTTTCGCGAACTGGCCCAGGAAATCGGCGCCCTGCTGACCTATGAGGCCACCAAAGACTTCAACCTGCAGGAAAAAACCATCGAAGGCTGGGCCGGACCGGTCACGGTGGAACAGATCCACGGCAAGAAAATCACCATTGTTCCGATTCTGCGCGCGGGCCTGGGCATGCTCGATGGCGTACTGAGCCTCATTCCCGTTGCCCGTGTCAGCGTGGTCGGCCAGATCCGCAACGAAACCACCCTGGAGGCTGAAACCTACCTGGAGAAACTGGTGGGCGAACTGGACCAGCGCATGGCGCTGATCATCGATCCGATGCTGGCCACCGGCGGTTCCATGATTTCCACCATCGATCTTCTGAAGAAGGCCGGCAGCACGGAGATTCGCGCGTTGGTGCTGGTCGCAGCACCCGAGGGCGTCAAGAAGGTGCTGGACAAGCACCCGGATGTGTCAATTTATACCGCGTCGATCGACCAGCGGCTGAACGAGAAAGGCTACATCCTCCCCGGTCTCGGCGATGCCGGTGACAAGATCTTCGGTACCAAGCAAAAGGACGTATAAACATGACCGACCACACCAACGATCCGGTCTGGAAACAGGCCATCGCGGGTACCCAGATGCTGCTGGTGGCCTTTGGCGCCCTGGTACTGATGCCCCTGATCACCGGCCTGGACCCGAACGTGGCCTTGTTCACCGCGGGCCTCGGCACCCTGATTTTCCACGTAGTGACCGGCGGCCAGATCCCGATTTTCCTGGCATCCTCCTTCGCTTTCATCGCCCCGGTGCTGGCGTCCAAGGGCCGCTTTGGCCTTGAAGAGACCCTCGGTGGCCTGATGGCAGCCGGCATTCTCTATATCGTCCTGGCCGGCGCCGTTCGCCTGCGAGGCACCGGATTCATTACCCGCCTGCTGCCGCCGGTGGTCATCGCCCCGGTGATCATGACCATCGGCCTGGGCCTGGCACCGGTCGCGGTGTTCATGGCCACCGGCAAGTCCGGTGATGGCTCAACCCAATTGGTACCTGAAGCCACAGCATTGTCGATTGCGATGATATCCCTGACCGTCACCATCATCATGGCGGTGTGGGCAAAGGGTATTTTCCGGCTGATTCCAATCATGGTCGGCATAATCGTCGGCTATATCCTGTCGGCCATCATGGGCATCGTGGACACCACGCCCATTGCCGAAGCCGAGTGGCTGGCCATGCCCAACTTCGTTGCGCCGGCGTTCAGTTGGGGTGCCATCCTGTTCATGATTCCGGTGGCCATCGCCCCGGCCATTGAACACATCGGCGACGTGCTGGCCATCGGCAACGTCACTCGCAAAAACTACCTCGAGAAACCTGGCCTGCACCGCACCCTTCTGGGGGATGGCCTGGCCACCAGCGCCGCCTCCATGCTCGGCGGCCCGCCCAACACCACCTATTCGGAAGTGACGGGCGCGGTAATGCTGACCAGGAACTTCAACCCGAAGGTGATGTGGTGGGCGGCCATTGTCGCTATCGTTCTGGCCTTCATCGGCAAATTCGGCGCGGCGTTGCAGACCATTCCGGCGCCGGTCATGGGCGGCATCCTGTGCCTGCTGTTCGGTTCCATCGCGGTGGTCGGCCTGAACACGCTGATCCGCCACCAGGTCGACCTGTCCCAGTCCCGCAATCTGGTGATCGTGGGCGTCACCCTGGTGTTCGGAATCGGCAACATGGCCCTGGGCCAACTGGAGGGCATCGCGTTGTGTGCGGTGGTGGCGATTGTTCTGAACCTGCTGCTGCCTGGCGAGCGTGAGGCTTGGGGTAAGCGGATTCAGGAGTCTCACGGGGAGTAATACTTCCCTGCTTTTCGGGGTTACACGGAGACCGGCCTTTTGTATGGGGCCGGTCTTTTTGTTTGGGCCCCAGCCTGCTGGATTGGAGGTGGTGATCTGGGTGGGGTGGCCTCCCGCAAACCAGAAGGCTAGAGGAAACAGAACTCCAGGCCTCTACAAGTCCCGCCGCATCTCAGGCGGAATCGGGAAATCGGGCATGCCGGGCTTGGGCCCACGCCCTTTGCGGAACTGCCGTAGCTGGAACACGTAGGCGAGCACCTGGGCAATGGCCATGTACAGGCCATCCGGAATTTCCTGACCGATGTCGGTGTTGTGATACACCGCCCGCGTCAACGGCGGCGTTCTCAGCACCTCGACCTTGTACTCACGGGCAATCTCCATAATCTTGAAGGCCACCTCATCCGCCCCCTTGGCCACCACCACCGGCGCGCCATTCGCCTTCTGATCGTACTTCAGCGCCACCGCATAGTGAGTCGGGTTGGTGATCACCACATCCGCCTTCGGCACATCCTGCATCATCCGGCGCTGGGCCATCTCGCGCTGCAATTGGCGAATCCTGCCTTTGACCTCCGGCTTGCCCTCGGTGTCCTTGTATTCGTCCTTCACCTCCTGCATGGTCATCCGCAGTTTCTTCTGGTGATCAAACATCTGGAACGGCACATCAATCACCGCAATCGCTATAGTCGCACAGGCCAGCGCGAAGAAACTCCAGCTGAGGGTCCAGAGCACGTGCTCCATCGCTGGCACAGTGGGCTCCTCCGCAATCGCCAGCAGATCTTCTGTCCGCAGATACAGGATCAGAATCGCCACCGCCATCACCAGCCCCACCTTGGCGATCGCCTTCACCAGTTCAATCAGCGAACGAATCGAGAACATCCGCCCCAGCCCTTTGATGGGATCCATACGGTTGAGCTGGGGGGCAATCGCCTTGGTACTGAACAACAGGCCGCCGATACCGATGGAACCGATGATCGCCGCCAGCAGCAGCACGATCATAAACGGTGCCAGGGCAAAGGCGGCCTCCTTGGTGGAGAGGATTAATTGGACACTCATGTGACGGGTATCAAAGATATCGGCGCGGTCCAGCACGAAGGCATCGCGCATGATGCCCTCCAGCGACGCGCCGAGAGAGGCACCAAACATCAGCAGGCCGCCGGCGCCGGCAATCAGCACGGCCATGGTCGCCAGTTCTCGGGAACGGGCGGTCTGGCCTTCCTCCCGGGCTTTTTCAAGGCGTCGGGGAGTAGGCTCTTCGGTTTTCTCCTGGCTGTTATCGTTCTCTTCGGCCACGGCTATGGCTGCCCTTGCAACTGACGCATGAAATCAAACGTTTCCCGGGTGTACTGGTCAAAGTGCGGCAGGAAATTGGCATGCAGCACCCAGATGGCAAACAATCCAAAAATCAGGCCAATCGGGAAACCCAGGGCGAAGATGTTCATCTGGGGGGCGGCACGGGTCATCACGCCGAAGGCAATGTTGACGATCAGCACGGCGGTTACCGCCGGCAGCGCCAAAAGCATAGCCGAAGCGAACATCCAGCTGATGCGGTGAGCCAGCTCCCAGACACCCGCCTGCCCCAGACCCTCCATGCCGATCGGCAGGGTATAGAAGCTCTCGATAAACACCTCAAACGCCACCAGGTGGCCGTTCATGGCCAGAAACAGCAGGGTGACGGTGATGGTGTAGATCTGAGACAGCACGGGCACGTTGACACCGTTGGCCGGGTCGACCATCGAGGCAAAGCCCAGGCCCATTTGCATCGCGATCATCTGGCCTGCCACCACAAACAGCTGCCACAGGGCACTCAGGGCAAAGCCCATGCCCACTCCAATCAGGATCTGTTGCAGGGTGATCACCACCGCATCCGCGCTCAGGGCCTCCACAGCGGGCACGGCGGGAAGCAGGGGGGCAATCAGAATGGTCATCAGCAGTGCCAGGCCCAGACGCACCCGGGCCGGCACCAGTTGAGTACCGAACACCGGGATGACCATCAGGAACGAACCCAGGCGGAACAGCGGCCACAGATGCTGACCGACCCACTGGCCGATCAGGTCTGCGCTGAACTCCGCTGGTATCATGCGTCAGCCAATCAGATACGGAATGCTGGAGATCAATCCTTTGGCGTGGTCCAGCAGGGTGGTCAGCATCCACGGGCCCCAGACGATGATCACGATCAGGGTGATCAGCAACCTGGGCAGGAAGCTAAGTGTCTGTTCGTTGATCTGGGTGGCAGCCTGGAAGGTACTCACCACCAGACCGATGACCAGTCCCGGACCGATGATGACGGCCGACAGCAGGACAATCAGCCAGAGCGCTTCCCTGAGAATGTCGATGACGGTTTCCGGGGTCATGGCGGCTCTCCTGGCTATATACCGTAACTGGCGGCCAGCGTGCCCATGATCAGGGCCCAGCCGTCCACCAACACAAACAGCATGATTTTGAACGGCAACGAGATGATGATCGGCGACAGCATCATCATACCCATGGCCATCAGCACGCTCGCCACCACCATGTCGATGATCAGGAACGGGATGAACAGGATAAACCCGATCTGGAAGGCGGTCTTCAGCTCACTGGTCACGAACGCCGGCATCAGCACCCAGAAGGAGACGTCTTCCGGGGTTTCGTACTGGACATCCGAGATACGCATAAACAGCGCCAGGTCACTTTCCCGGGTCTGCCCCATCATGAATTGCCGGAACGGCTGGCTGGCCAGCTCCACTGCCTCCAGGGAGGTCACCTCTTCCTGCAGGTAGGGCTGCAGGCCCACGCGATTGGCTTCTTCCAGCACCGGTTTCATGATGAAAATACTCAGGAACAGCGCCAGGCCAAGCAGAATCTGGTTGGATGGCGTGGCCTGCAGACCCAGGGCCTGCCGGAGAATGGCAAACACCACGATGATGCGGGTGAACGAGGTCATCATCATCAGCATGGCCGGCAGGAACGTCAGCGCCGTCATCAGGGCCAGGATCTGCAGGGTGACCGAGTATTCCTCGGTGCCGTTCTCGCCGGGTTCGACGGTAAAAGCCGGAATGCCTGGAAGATCCGCCTGGGCCATCGCGGGCAGCAGCAAGGCCAGTAAAGGCAACAACAGGCGCAGGCTGCGCATGGAACCTACTGCAGCCATGGTCAGTCTTTCCTCTCCGAGGTGCTCCAGTTCTTGCCAATCATGCCCTGAAGGCGGCGGGCAAAGTCGCTTGCGCCCGCCTGGGAGGCATCCACCACCGGCTCATCAAACACCTGCAGGGTGCGGATGGCACTGGGGGTAATGCCCAGCAGGATCTGCTTGCCGCCCACTTCGATCAGCGCTATGCGTTCCCGGGCGCCAATGGCCATCACTGACACTATCCGGATGGCCTGGTTGTTCATCCCGCTCATGCCGCTCATCCGGCGAATCAGCCAGGCGCAGCCGTAAATCACCGCGATCACCGCCACCAGGCCGACGCCAAGACTCAGGATGGTAGCCAGGGTGTCTGGCGCGCGAGAGGCCGCTTCTGCCACCTCGGCCGGTGCTTGTTCTGCCCATCCCGGGAGTGGCAGGACGGTCATGAACAGTGCGAACAGACGTTCGGGGAACCGGACCATACTATTTCTGCAACCGTTTGATGCGCTCGCCCGGGCTGATCACATCGGTCAGGCGGATGCCGAACTTCTCGTTCACCATCACCACCTCGCCATGGGCGATCAGCGTGCCGTTGACCAGCACATCCAGCGGTTCGCCCGCCAACCGGTCCAGTTCGATCACCGAACCCTGATTCAACTGCAGCAGGTTGCGGATTGGAATCTGGGTGTTTCCCACTTCCATGGAAATCGTCACAGGGATGTCGAGAATCACGTCCAGGTCCGGAGCCCCCGCTCCGGAACCCCGGTGATCATCAGCCCCGAACTCTTCCATCGGAAGGGTTTTGACATTCAGACCCGGGTCATCGTCGTCTGCGCCCTCAGCTTCCGACATCGCCGCAGCCCATTCATCTTCACGGTCGTCGGCATCTCCGGATTCTTCCATCGCCGACTCCCACTCCGCCGCCAGCTTTTCGTCTTCGCTGAGCTCTTTTTCGTCTTTCTTGTCGTCGTCAGCCATTGCGTCCCACCTTCAATTGTTTCTTCACCTTGGGTACTTTTGCCCGTTCCTGTATTCGCAACGCCAGTTTTCCGTCCCGGGTGCCCATGGTGGCCTTGTAGATCGGAATGCCGTTGGCGGTCAGGGTGAGCAATTCCGGTATTTCTACCGGAATGACGTCACCCGCCTTGAGTTTTGCAATGTCCCGCAACGAAATGCGCCGACGGCACACGGTGGTGTTGATCGGCACGTAAACATCCTTGATGTCCTCCTGCAGGGCATTTACCCAGCGCTCATCGACATCATCGATGTCGCTCTGAACGCCTGCATCCAGGACATCGCGAATCGGCTCGATCATCGAGTACGGCAACGCAAAATGCAGTTCGCCACCACCGCCATCGAGTTCAATGTGGAAGGTGCTGACCACTACCACCTCGCTTGGGCTGACGATGTTGGCCATTGCCGGGTTGACCTCAGAGCTCAGGTACTCGAACTCAACCTGCAGCACCGCATGCCAGGCCTCTTTCATGTCGTGAAAGACCTGGTTGAGCACCATCTGGACAATCCGGGTTTCAGTGGGCGTAAACTCGCGCCCCTCGATCTTGGCGTGCCGGCCCTCACCGCCGAAGAAGTTGTCCACCAGCTTGAACACCAGCTTGGCGTCGAGCACGAACAGCGAGGTGCCGCGCAGCGGGCGTACCTTGCACAGGTTGAGACTGGTGGGCACGTACAGGGTGTGAATATACTCGCCGAATTTCATGATCTGAACGCCACCGGTGGACACGTCGGCGTTGCGGCGCAGCAGGTTGAACAGGCTGATTCGGGTGTAGCGGGCAAAACGCTCGTTGATCATTTCAAGCGTCGGCATGCGGCCGCGGACAATACGGTCCTGACTGGCGAGGTCATAGGATTTTACGCCGGTGTCATCGGTTTCCTCATAGGTGTCGATGTCACCGTCGTCCACGCCGTGGAGCAGCGCATCAATTTCATCCTGTGACAGTAGATCCTGCATACCTGGTCCTGCCGTGGTTATTGTTTAGCCCGCCGACGAAGCGGGCCTTCCGTGCCTCAAAACGTTGAATGCGTCGTTATTGCACCACGAAATTACGGAACAGCACACCTGTAATCGAGGGTGCGCCTTCCTGCTCCAGCACCTGATTCACTCGGGTCAGCATCTGCCCGGCAAGCTCTTTACGCCCGGCCGGGGTCTGCAAATTCATGAAGTCACTACCGCTCAACACGGTGATCAGCTCGCTTTGAATCAATGGCATGTGGACTTGCGCCGCCGCAAGTGCTGCCGGGTCCCTGGCTTCCAGCGACACCAGAACCTGCGCATAGCGCTGACGACCAGTGGCCTGGATCGTCGTTACCAGGGCGTCGTCGATATTGACGTAAGTGCTGGCTACAAACGCAGTCTCACCGGTGGCTGCTGCACTGGCCTCTTCGTCAGAGCTGCCCGGCAGGCCGCCGCCGAGGAACCAGAGAGTGCCCGCGACAGACAGCCCGATGGCCAGAATAATCACCACCACCAGCATGATGATGAGCTTGAGCTTGCCTTTCTTGGCCGGGGCCGGCGCTGCGTTCTCTGCCATAGTGTCCGCTTCGTCAGTTTTCCGTCGCTCCGGGGCTTACCGAGGCGTTTACGGAATGGAATGCAAGGTGCGGGCCAAATAGGAAACCCGCCGGTTCAGTCACGCAGTGTAGCGTTGCCGGCGGGCGTGGGCAAAGCCGTTGACGGTATGAGTTGTCGTAAAAAAGCAGCGGTGGCGCCGGTCTCAGGCGAAGACGTCCACCTCACCACGCCAGCCAAGGTCCAGCTGGCCAGTCCCCAATGGCGCTTCACCCGATTCCGCCAGGCCGTCCGAACGGCCATTGGCGGTGCCCGAGCCGTTTCCTTCTTCAGCGCTCTGTTCGCTGGCCTGCCGGCCTGGCTGATCAGAGACATCGAACTGGCCCAGGCCCAGGCCCTGTTCACCGAGCATGTCCCGAAGCCGGTGAGAATGCAGTTCCAACTGCTCCCGCACCACCGGATTGGCCGCGTGTACGGTAATGTTGGCCTGGTCGTTCTGGACCCGGACTTTCACCTCCATGGGCCCCATATCCGGTGGGGTCAGATGAATCTCGGCCACAGACATGTTACGGGCGGTCAGCCAGCTGAGTTTACCCATCACCTTGTCGCCCCACTCGGCCTGGCCTAAGGGCACATCCACAGAGGTGGCATACCCCCGCAACGGCACTGCGGTTTCCGCCGTCAGCCTGGCGGCTTGCGGGGTTTGCTGAGCCGCCAGTTCCAGTGTGGTCTGGAACCGCGGTGCTCCATTAGCGCTGACCAGATCCACCGGTCGGCCGGTTTCTGTGGTGACATTGGCGGAGAGCAGTTCACTCAGCCGGGTTCCAGGCGGGAAGCTCTTGCCGTCAGCTCCGTCACCCGGCGACATCAGCCCCATCAGCAAGTCCTGGCGCATCTGGCCGCCGCCAAGCCCGCCCTTGCCGTTTGCCAGCAAACCGGAGTCGCTGATCAATGGCCCGACACCCTGCCCGGAATCACCGGGCGGCGCACCGGTCACCGGCGTCAGCAGGGATTGCAGGTTGGCAAAGGTCAACGCAGCACCTGTCATCGGCAGCGGATCTGCTTTATCAGCTTTTTCTCCGCTGGCTTGCACCGCTTCGCTGCCCTCAGCAGGCTCATCGGGTGTTTTCTTTTCCGGGCGACCGGCGGTCTCGCTGCCAGTGGCGTCTTCCGGGCTTTGCCGGGGTTCAGTCGCCTTCGATTCCGCCGGATCCGCGCGGCTCGCCTCCTCGCGGGAGACGTCATCGTATGAACGGCCGCCAGCGCTGCGCGGTTCAGACACCGAGCGCCTGGCAGCGGGATCCGGCTGGTTAGCGGGGGCATTCAGTTGTGGGAGGATGGCTTGCTGCATGGCAACCTCTTGCCGCTGTAACACAGGAAAACCCTGGGAGGGGGCGTTTAACTGAGTAGAAGCAAAAGGGGTGCCAGGCTATGCAACGCTGAGCGAGAGCCGCAGGCTCAGCCGGCCATGTGCTCGAGACGATCAGCGACCACGGAGAATTCTTCTTCCATCTGCGCCAGAAGGCCGGGCGCAGAGGCCAGGTCACCGGTTTTGCCCAGCTGTTCGGCCTGCAGGCAAATGTCGCCGAGCCGGGGCGCGCCAATGTTGATGCAACTGCCTTTGAAGCTGTGCGCCGCTTTGGCGAACAAGTCAGGGTCCTGCCGGTCGCAGGCATCACGGAGGGCGCTCATTCTTGACCGGGAATCGGCCACATAGGTTCGGATCAGCAGCTCGAACTCGTCTTCCATCACATCCCTGAGTTCGGCAAGGGCGTCTTCGTCAAGATGGGGTCTGTCATTCATCAGTGATCCTCGGATAGCCTTTATGATCCGTGTTCACGACGTCGGGGAGCTTCGGGAACGGACCAGTCGTAGCAGACCTCTACCCGGTTGCCCACCCCATGAACGATGAGTTGCTGAGTCATCCGACGCAGGATATCCAGTCCTCGCCCGGCGTAGCGGCCGCCTACCAAAGCCGGCCCTCCCGTTACTGTGTCAGAATGCTGGCGGAAATCAAAGCCCTGCCCGCTGTCTTCACAGACAATCCTGAGCTGCCCGCCTGCTTCCCGGGGTTCATGGCTGATCGAAAACCGGATGAAGTGGCCGTCCGTCTCGCCCAGCCGACGCTTTCGCTCCTCATAGTATCGGCTGAATCCCCGGGCTGAGCGCTTCCAGTCGGATGACAGGTCCAGCACCCCATGCTCCAGGGCGTTGCTGTAGAGTTCGGCCAGCAGCGTGTATACCTCACCGCTTTTCTGGCGCAGTCCGGGGACTTCCATACAGATGTGCAGCAGCAGTGGCAGCGGGTTGAAGTCCGCCAGAGTCTGCTCGCGAATCTCATACTCGCAGCGCCACTGCACCGGGCCAGACAGCGCAGAGTCGGTGACTTTGCCGAGCAACCCACTGGGTTGCTGGCCGTCCAGCACCTTCAGGCTGCACAGGGTGAGGTCGTCGGTGGTCTCCGGCCGGTCGGTAAAACCGCGAATGCGGGCCATCAGAGCGTCGAACGGGTCCTGGTCCGGCCGCAGGTCCGCCAGCACGGACCTTACGCCATCCTCACCAAACAGGTCACCATCGGCGTTGGTGGATTCCGGCAGGCCATCGGTCATCACCAGCAACCGGTCGCCCGGGCTGGCATCCAGTAATGTCATCGACGCCGTGAATCGATCCGGGTCCAGCACCCCCAGGGGCAAATGCCGTGACGGAATGGCCACCCGCTCGCCATTGGCCCTGACCACCCAGCCATCGGGCAGGCCGCCGTTCCATGCCCGGATGGCGCGGTGCTTGAAATCGGCTTCCACCATGGCACCACAGCAGAACATGCCCACCGGAAGGATGCGTTTCAGTTTACGGTTAATCTCTCTGAGGATATCTGCAGCCCCAAAGCCTTTGGCAGCCATGCCATAGAAAATCTCTGCCACCGGCATGGCACCGATGGCCGCGGGCAATCCGTGACCGGTGAAATCACCCAGGAAAATCAGGGTTCCGCCCCCCGGGCGCTGAGCAGCAAACAGAACGTCACCGTTGAATACCGACAGCGGCGAGGCGTGAAAGCGGATGTTAGGGGCGTCCAGGCAACCGGTGTGGGCGACGTTGTCGAATACCCGCCGGGCAATTTTCTGCTCCGTAAGCAACTGTTCGTTCTGCCGGCGAATCTGGTCACGCTGGTCGGACAACGCCTGGTGCATCATTCGCATGCGATTGAAGGCGTTGATTTTGGCTTCGAGGATGACCCGGTTGTAGGGCTTGATCAGAAAGTCGTCGCCACCGGCTTGCAGGCATCTGGCGAGGTCTGCGGCATCCGACAGCGACGTCAGGAAAATCAGCGGCACCAGGCGCTCACCGGCGAGTACCTTGATCTGACGGGCGGCCTCCATGCCGTCCATCCGGGGCATGAGGGCGTCCAGCAGCACAATCTCCGGCTCTGCGGTGGTGAACAGCGCCACGGCCTCCGTACCGTCTTTCGCCTCCACAACCTCGTGGCCAAGCTTGCGCAGCAGCGCTCCGAGAATCAGACGATCGCTGTCGCTGTCTTCGGCGATCAGGACCTTCACCGGCAACCCCTCACCTTATGCTGAATAGCTGCTCGAAATTCGAGATGGCGAGAAT
>DASSWD010000286.1:0-22481 GCA_035705335.1 Marinobacter sp.
GCCCGGCCGGTTCGCTGCAGCTCAAGGTAGAAACTGTCGGGATACAGTTGCTGCCAGTACACGGCTCGTTCGCGAGCCAGCTCCGGCTTGCCCGCCAGCAGGGCCTTGCCGACATCGCCCATTTTTGCACCGGACAGCACGATCAGTCCTTTGGCGCGCTGTTCCAGCCAGGCGCGCTGGATGATGGGTTTGCCGTACCGCTGACCATCGGTGTAACCCAGGGAAATGATTTCCGTAAGATTCAGATAACCGTCATTGTTCCGGGCCAGTAAAGTCAGGCGGAACGGATTCTCCGGTTCGTCCGGGTTTTCCAGCCAGATGTCGGCGCCGATGATGGGTTTGACACCGGCACCCAGCGCCGCCTTGTAGAACCGCACCAGGGAGCACATGTTGGACTGTTCGGTCAGCCCAACCGCCGGCATGCCCAGCTCCACGACGCGGCCAATCAGTGGCTTGACCCGCACCAGGCCATCAACCATGGAATATTCGGAATGCACACGCAGGTGTACAAACGTCCGGCTCATGACTGACCACCAATCAGTTCACGAAGCTCTTCTTCCGTTTGCGGGCCGAACCGTACTTCCAGCAACTGGCCCTGAGGGTCCACCACAAACGTGGCCGGCAGCGCCGCCGGCGTGACCCAGCCAAACTCAGAACCCGGGTCAGCGCCAAGCATGGTGAACTCAATGCCCATGGTCTGCCCCAGTTGCACCAGTTCATCGCCGGTCACGCCATCAAAGTTGACGCCCAGCACGGTGATGTCGGGGGCTTTGTCCAGGTGGTTTAGCTCCGGAATCTCTTCCAGGCAGGGTTTGCACCACTCGGCCCAGTAGTTGACCAGCACCCATTGACCCCGGTACTCATCCCAGCTGATGGCCTCCCCCTGTGCGCCCTGCAGGTCGGTCTGGCTGCAGCCCGCAAGCAGGGCACCGGCCAGCAGCATCAATGCCAGCCAGCGGTAACGTCCTGTTTGTGTTGGTGTTCCGGGTTTGCGGGTGTCAGGGTACTGCAAGGGGTGCCCTCCTGTTAGACTACGGCCTCAAGCCGGGGATTATACGTTACCACGGCGACGCACCAACAGAGCAACGGAACCGACACACCCCATGAGCACCCCCACGCCTTACGTTCTGGTCCTTTATTACAGCCGCAATGGCCAGACCGCCGATATGGCCAGCCAGATTGCACGTGGCATTGCCAGGGTGGACGGCATCGAGGCCCGCCTTCGCACCGTGCCGCCGGTGTCACCGGACACCAGCGCCAGCCTGCCCGCGGTACCGGAAACCGGCGCACCCTACGTCAGCAATGACGACCTTGCCGGCTGTGCCGGACTGGCACTGGGCAGCCCGACCCGTTTTGGCAACATGGCGGCGCCACTGAAGCATTTTCTGGACGGTACCGGGGACCTGTGGCTGAGCGGCAAGCTCTCCGGCAAGCCTGCCGGGGCGTTCACCTCCACCGGCAGCCTGCACGGCGGTCAGGAGAGCACGCTACTGACCATGATGATGCCGCTACTGCACCACGGCATGGTGATCTGCGGCCTGCCCTATTCCGAATCTGCTTTGAGTGACACCGAAACCGGCGGGACGCCTTATGGCCCCAGCCACTGGGCGGGTACCGGGCAGGAGCAGCCATTGAGCCGGCACGAGATCACGCTGTGCCAGGCCTTTGGCGAACGGCTGGCTCGCCTGGCACTCAAACTCGCTGACCAAGGAAGCAGCGCACGGTAGAAACTGCCCACCGTCTTCCATCCATTGTTCTGAACCACTTCCCTATTCGCTGGTGAACTATGCTGCATAACGAGAAAGCCAAAACCACGGCCCGACTGACCCAGGCGCTCTACGCCGCCGTTCTGGCCACACTGACCATTACGACCTTTTATCCGGCGCCGGTAGAAGGCGTGTCGGTGCCGCTGATGCTGGCTGTAAAACTGCTGCCGCTGCTCGCGTTCGTGGTGCCGGTGGTGCGAGGGCACAACCGGGGTTACATCTGGATGGCGTTTGTGGTGATTTTCTACTTTACCCAGGCCGTGGTGTCCGCCTGGCTGAGCGAGGGCGCCGCCGCGCCGGTACTGCTGACGGCACTGACGTTCCTGTTGTTTGTGGTGGCACTGGTCCATCTGAAAGTTAACCGGCCCATTCCGGCCTGAACGGGGAGAAGGCATGACCCACGCCAGCGTGACTGAACAGAGGCGCGCCGTTCCGGCACCAGCGCACCGGGGCAATCTGACGCTGCGGGACATCTGCACCGCACTTGCCGACAGCGGGGAGATCACCCTTGAGGATGCAGAGAGAGTACTGAGCGCCAATCTGGGGTCAGCGCACACCGGTACCCGCAATGCGCCGCGTCACCCTCTGGAGCTGGTCGCCATCGCCGCACTGACCAGCCAGCAAGACAACCGGACACTGACGCTGGACCGGCTGACCCAATGGCTGGCGGAATGGGCCGGCCAGGACTACTACCATATTGACCCGCTGAAAATTGACACCCCGGCAATCGCCCGGGTGATGTCCTATGCCTTTGCCCAGCGCCACGGCATTCTGGCGGTGGAAATTGACGCTGACAAAGTACTGATCGCCAGCACCGAGCCGTTCAAGTCCGAATGGGAAGTCAACCTGCGACAAGCCATTCGCAAAGACATCCAGCGCGTGGTGGCAAACCCTGAGGACATTCGTCGCTACACCGTGGAGTTTTATCAGCTTGCCAACTCCGTCGCCAAAGCGAGTGGCAACCAGAAAGCCGGCCTGCCCGGCACCGGCAACCAGAACTTCGAGCAATTGCTGGATCTGGGCGCCAGCGAGAACCCTGACGCCAACGACCAGCACGTGGTCAAGATTGTGGACTGGCTGCTGCAGTACGCCTTTGACCAGCGCGCCTCCGATATCCACATTGAACCCCGGCGCATGGTCACCCAGGTGCGATTCCGGATCGATGGCGTGCTGCACAACGTTTACGAATTTCCCGAACACGTCGGGGTCGCGGTGACCAGCCGCCTCAAGATTCTGGGCCGGCTGAACGTGGCGGAAAAGCGCCGCCCCCAGGACGGCCGGATCAAGACCCGGAAGCCCGACAACAGCGAAGTGGAACTGCGCCTGGCCACCATGCCTACGGCCTTTGGCGAAAAAATGGTGATGCGGATTTTTGACCCGGACGTGCTTCTGAAAACCTTTGAGCAACTGGGGTTCAGCAAGGACGACCGGGAGCGGTGGCAGGCCATTACCACCCGGCCCCACGGCATTGTCCTGGTAACCGGCCCCACGGGTTCGGGCAAGACCACCACGCTGTACTCCACGCTGAAACAGCTGGCCTCGCCGGAGCTGAACATCTGCACCATTGAAGACCCCATCGAAATGGTCGAGCCTGCGTTCAACCAGATGCAGGTTCAGACCAACATCGACCTGACCTTTGCCCACGGTGTGCGTGCCCTGCTGCGCCAGGACCCGGACATCATCATGATCGGTGAGATCCGGGACCTTGAAACCGCAGAAATGGCGGTGCAGGCGGCGCTGACCGGCCACCTGGTGCTGTCAACCCTGCACACCAACGACGCCCCGAGCGCCATTACCCGCCTGATGGAACTGGGCATCCCGCCCTATCTGATCCGCGCTACGGTGCTTGGGGTCATGGCCCAGCGCCTGACAAGAACCCTGTGCGCTCACTGCAAAGAGGCTGGGCCGGCCGATTCCGAGGCCTGGCAAACCCTGACCCGCCCCTGGAAGGCGCCGGTGCCAAAACAGTTTTACCATCCGGTGGGGTGCCTGGAATGCCGGAACACCGGCTACATGGGACGCGCCGGCGTGTACGAAATCATGACCCTGTCAGGCGATCTGATCAGCCAGATCACCGACCAGTGTGAGCTGGAGCCGCTGCGGCTGCGGGCCTATAAGGACGGCATGAAGTCGCTGCGTCTGAGTGGCGCCCAGAAAGTGGCAGCCGGTGAAACCACAGTCGAGGAAATTCTGCGGGTCACCCCGGAAAGCCAGCGCTGACTCAGGCGCCAGGGCGCAGCCCGCACTGTTCCAGCAGTTCCTGCCAGTGGCGGGTGTGGGTTATCAACGCCTGATCCAGTTCGCGCCACAGGCTGCGGTTTGCGTCCTGACTCAGGTGGCGGTGATACCAGGTTTCGAACGACGCCGGCATCAGCCCGGACTGCCCAGCCGCGAGTACCGAGAATCCGCGAATCAAGCTATCGCGGGCCCGGCTGACATCGCTCATGTAGGGCTGGATTTTACTGATGTACACGTTGAAGAAGAAATTCCGGACGATCTCGGACTGGTTGTTGGGCTTGCCGTTGAGGCACAGCGGTCGGTCAACCAGCCGTGCCTGAATGATGTTGGTACCCGCGTTCAGGTAGGCGGTGAGCAACCGGGCGCTGTTGATCAGTTGGCCGGCACGGAACTCGGCCTGCCAGCGCTGCTGGATAGCGCCCAGCCCTTCCAGTGACATATCGGATGCCGGCTGGCTCCTGCTTTCGCGCTGCAGCCCCTCGACCATACTTTCCAACTGCCGCAAATCCGATACCAGATCGGACACCGGCGCCTGACCCTCGCCCACCGGGTAGTAGCCTTTGGACAGCGTGAACAACTGCTCCAGTTCCTCAGTGCCCCAGATGGCATTCCAGGTGGCAACAGGCAGGGATTCCCGCTTGCTTTCAATGGCGGCGAGCAGCTCGGCTTTGAGTTCATCGTCGTCGATTTCAGGCAGGCAGTCCTCGGCGGCCCGGATAAAGCGCACTTCATAACGCAGGCGGTTCAATGGCTGCATCACCCGCCCCATCACCGACGCTTTCTGACCGACCACGAACTGCAGTTCACAACCGTATAGCGAGAGGAAGTCGAGCATGCCCAGTTCGAGCTCTGGCATCTCCAGCACCCGGTCGCGCCGCCGGGGCATGATGGAGGCCTTCGGCAATCCCTCTGGCGCCACCACTGGTGTTTCCAGTACCCGGCCCAGGCGCTCCAGGTACTCGGACATCATCGGCTCAGCTTCGGAAAACGGGTTGCAGCCGGCCAGCAGCAATGCCAACACGCCCGGTATCAGTGTTCTGATCCACAGTTGTCCGGGCATGGCAATCTCCTGTCAGCGTTTGCGCAAGAGGGCGTCTACCTCCGCAAAGTCCCGGGCCACCATCCGGCCGGTGTCGGGCAGTTCACCGTCGCGCACCAGCCAGGCGGTTTTCAGGCCCGCCTCGTCCGCGGCGTGCAGTTCGGCTTCCACATCAGAGAGAAACAGGACCGTTGCCGGCTCCACACCCAGTTCCGCGACGATGTTGCGGTAGGACTGAGCCTCTTTCTTGCCCCCTACGGCGGTGTCAAAGTAGCCGGAGAAGAACGGGGTGAAGTCGCCCTCGTTGGTGAAGCCGAATATCAGCTTCTGGGCCTTGACAGACCCGGAGGAATATACGAACAGCCGCAGCCCACGATCATGCCAGCGTTTCAGGTAATCCGCAGCGTCGGGATAAATATGCCCTTTGAGCTCACCGCTCTGGTAGCCCTGCTCCCAGACCATGCCCTGCAGAGCCTTGAGGGAGCCGTCCTTACGGTCCTCGCGGATCCAGTCCTGCAGCACGCTGATCAGGCCTTCAAGATCTTTCGGATCGGTCCCGCTGGTTTCAGCCACCTGATGCAACTGCTCTGACACGGCGGGCACCGAGTGGTGATGTTCCCGGATGAACGCAGGCAGGTGTTTGGCCGCGTAGGGGAACAGGACATCGTGCACGAACGACATCGAACTCGTCGTGCCTTCGATGTCCGTCAGGATCACACGGATCATCAGGCGACCCCTGCCAGCGACTCGTAGCGCGGCAACCGGGAGGCAATGTCTTCACCGGTGAAACTGGCCACCCAACCATCGGGGTTGGAGAACAGGCGGATACAGGTGAAGGAGGGCTCAGGCCCCATGTCGAACCAGTGGCGGGTGCCGTCCGGCACGCTGATCAGATCGTTCTTCTGACACATCAGTGCATACACCTGATCGCCAAAATGCAGGTAGAACAGGCCCTGCCCGCGCACAAAGAACCGGACCTCGTCCTCACTGTGGGTGTGTTCATCGAGAAATTTCTGGCGGAACGCCTCTTTTTGCGGGTTGTCAGGTGTCAGGCTGACCACATCGGCGGCCTGGAATCCCCACTGGTTCTTGAGTGCCTGGACCTCGTCCGCGTAGGCCGCCAGAATTTGTTCGGCACTCGCCTCAGCGGGCAACTCGCGGGTTTGCCAGCGGTCAAAGTGAACGCCGCGGGCGGCCAGGGCTTCACGGATCTCGCTCGGTTCCTCGGTCACGGTGTGGGCGGTGTCTGGGGTGTGCTGGTTGAAAATACTCAGTGTGGTCATCGGCGGACCCTCATGGTTTCAAGTTCACAGTCAAACAGGAATTCAAAGGCTTCAACGTGCCGCAGACAGTCGTCCATGGTCTTGCCCCAGGTGTAAAGCCCGTGGCCGCGAATCAGATAGCCGGGCTGCCCCGGATGGGCCCGGAACCAGTCACGGGTGCGCTCCGCCAGCCTGGGGATGTCCTGGGTGTTGTCGAACACCGGTACCTCGAGAACACCCTCATGGGTGGTCACACCGGCAAACGCCTTCTGGAGCTCATAGCCCTCCAATTGCAACGCCTGCCCGGGGGCCACCAGACGGCTCAGCACCGTGGCCCTGACCGAATGGGTGTGCAGAACCGCACCCACGTCCGGAAACACCTGGTAGAGCACCGTATGCAGCAGGGTTTCGGCCGATGAGCGGCACTGACTTTGCACCGGCTGACCATTTAGATCCACCACCATCACATCACCGGCACCCAGTCGCCCCTTGTGGCGACCGGACACGGTAATGGCGATATGCTCCTTATCCACCCGCGCAGAATAGTTGCTGCTGGTGGCCGGCGACCAGCCGCGATCATACAGGAAGCGGCCGGCCTCAATAATGGCGTCGGCGGCTTCGGCGTACTCGGTCACGTCAAACACTCAGGGGTTCTCCTTGGGCGTGGCCATTGAGTGATAAAATCGACGCCATTATAGAGCGGCGCCATTCACCGGAAAACCAGTTTGCATCAGGCCCGGAACGGCAATCGGCGCTGGCGGTTGCCGGTGAGCGCAAACAACGCGTTGCCCAGCGCCGGAATAACCGGAGGCACCCCGGGTTCGCCAACCCCGGTGGGTGGCTCGTCGCTGTCCACGATATCGATCTTAATCATCGGCGCCTGATGCATGGGCAACAGCCGGTAATCGTGGAAGTTGCTTTGCTGGATTTCCCCCTGCTGCAACGTGATTTCACCGTACAGAGCCGCCGTCAGCCCGAACAGGATGCCGCCGGCAATCTGATCTTCGACGATCCGGGGATTGACCACCTGCCCGCAGTCGACGCTGCACACAACCCGGTGCACGCGGATCTCTCCGTATTCCACGCTTGCTTCGACCACCTGGGCGACGTAAGTTCCAAAGCTTTTGAACAGCGCCATGCCCCGGGCCCGGCCCTCGGCCTGCGGTTCGCCCCAGCCAGCATGGCGGGCCGCCCGTTCCAGCACCTGGCGGTGTCTGGGTTCATGCGCCAATAAGCCGAGCCGGAACTGATAAGGGTCGGCACCGGCGTGATGGGCCAGTTCATCCATGAACGTTTCCACCGCAAACCCGTTATGGGAATAGCCCACCGAGCGCCACCAGGTAATGGGCACCCCGGGGTCGGTGTGGGTGTGGCGTACCCGCACATTCGGGACCTGATAGGGGTAGTCCACGGCGCCTTCGATGGCGGAAATGTCCTTGGGCGTGGCAATCCCCTCGGCCGCCAGGCCCACCTTCCCGAGGGTGTCGTACAAGAATTTGGGCGCCCACGGGTATTGGGCCGGCGCGGCATTACGGACATACCAGTCCAGTATCTGCGGGCCAACAATCTGATGGTCCCAGCCGGTCAGCACTTCGCCTTCC
The DNA here is from genome assembly GCA_035705335.1 of Marinobacter sp. Lineage (GTDB taxonomy): Bacteria > Pseudomonadota > Gammaproteobacteria > Pseudomonadales > Oleiphilaceae > Marinobacter. The sequence goes on from DASSWD010000286.1 coordinate 7,907, forward strand.
AGCCGGGCCGTCATCCGGTGCAACATGGCCGGGCGCAGGAACCCGTGGCGCATGTCCTCCTCCCGGGACCAGATCAGTTTGACCGGCGTGTCCAGTCGAACAGCAATCGCTGCCACCTCCTCGATGTAGTCCTGGGTCAGCCTCCGGCCAAAGCCGCCGCCCAGAAAGGTGGTGTGAACGGTGATCTCACCCGGGGAAAGATCAGACTGACGAGCCGCCGCAATGCGGCCCAGATCCGGGGCCTGAGTCGGCGCCCAGATCTCCATATGTCCGTCCCGATACCAGGCCGTGGCGTTCATGGGTTCCATGGTGGCATGCGCCAGATAGGGCTGTTCGTACTCGGCGGTCAGCCAACCTTCATATTCGGGCAAAGCCTCCACATCGCCGTCGTGACGTTCGGTTTCACCCGGGTCATCGGTGGCCGCCTGCCGGTAGCCTGCAAAAACATCATCACCGGAGACTGCAATGGCCTCACGGTTATCCCAGGTCACCTCAATGGCCTGTTGCGCCTTCCGTGCCCGCCAGTAGCGGTCGGCCACAATGGCGATGCCGCGCTCCGTAATGAATGCATCCACCACCCCCGGCATGCCGAGTAACGTTTCGCGGTTGAAGGACGCCGGATTGCCACCGTAGCGCGGGCTGCGAACCATCACCGCGTACAACATCCCGGGCAGATCCACGTCAATGCCATATTGCGCCTGGCCCGTGACTTTGGCGTGGGCGTCCAGGCGGCCCCGGTCACGGCCAAGGTAGCGCCATTCGGAACGGGGTTTGAGCGGCACCTCGGCCGGCAGGGACTCTTGTTCCGCCAGATGCACCAACTGGCCATAACGCAACACATCAGGCCCATCGGGATGAACGACAACCCCGTCACGGGTGCTGCAACGGCCGGCTTCGACCTGCCATACCCTGGCCGCCGCCTTCACCAGCAGCAGCCGGGCGGAAGCACCAGCGGCTCGCAGTGGCTCCCAACTGGAGGCAACACTGGTGCTGCCCCCCGTGAGTTGCAGGCCGAACAGGGGGTTGCGGTAAGCGGCATCCACTGGCGCAAAGACGACGTCGATGCGTTCTGGCGGCACATCCAGCTCTTCGGCCACCAACGTGGTCAGGCCGGTATAGGTGCCCTGCCCCATCTCAACCCGGGCCAGAGTGAACACGATCCTGTCATCCCGGGTCAGTTCCAGCCAAGCATCCGGCCGCCACTCGCCGGTGTCTTCCTGATAACCGGTGTCCAGGCTGGCGCACCCGGGCAGGGAGAGCGATAACAGCAAACCACCCGAGGCTGCGGTACTGACCTTCAGAAAATCCCGCCGATTCATTTCCGAGCCAGCCATGCTACGCGCCCTCCCGGGCCACCGGAGTAACAGCAGGGGACTGACCGGCGGCTTGATACTGGCCCACGACCGATTCAACCGCCGCGATAATCCGGGGATAGGTGCCACAACGACAGAGATTGCCGGTCATGGTGGCGACGACTTCCTCGCGGCTGGGCGACGGGTTGGAAGCCAGAAGGTGGGCAGCCGCCATGATTTGCCCGGACTGGCAATAGCCGCACTGGGGCACGCCCTCAGCGATCCAGGCTTTCTGCAGCGGGTGCAGTTCGGCGCCCGACGACAGGCCTTCGATGGTGGTTATCTCGGCTCCAGCCACCAGTTCCAGGGCGGTTGAGCAGGAACGGGCCGGTGCACCATTGACGTGTACCGTGCAGGCCCCACATAGGCCGGCCCCGCATCCGAATTTGGTACCTTTGAGCTTTAACTCGTCCCGCAGCACCCACAGCAGCGGGGTATCTGGCTCTGCGTCAATCGAAACCGACTGGCCGTTTACAGTCAGGCGAATGGCCATGGCTGCCTCCTTGTTGTCATTGAACGGTTATCCGTTGGCGCTCCAGCCGGTTTCCTCTGCAGATTGAATCAGCGGGGGTTACTTGATCACTTCCTCGCCGTCTTTGTTCACCCAGATCTTGCGCTCACCGGATTCCACCTGGCCATTACTGTCCCAGACTTCCCGGCCCTGGGTTGCTTCCTCTACCTTGCCGTGGTCGTTCCAGATAACCCGGTCTTTGCAGCCGGTCAGCGTAAAAACACTCATACATACCAGAATAACTGCAGTCAGCTTTTTCATATTGCTCTCCTGTAGGTGTCAGAAACCATGGAAAAACCGGTGGCGGCACTATCGGCCGCCATGGATCTCCCGATTATGCTGTTTGTCGCGGTCATTTTTACGAATCATGACGTAAACCGCGCCGGTACCGCCGTGATGCTTGCGGGCCGAGTGAAACGCCAACACCTGGTCCAGCTCGGGCAGCCATTTGGCCAGATAACTTTTTAACTGCGCGACTCCGCCAGGGTTTCGCTCGCCCTTGCCGTGCAGAATAATGACCGATCGCAAGCCGAAATGAACGCAGTCATTGATGAAATTGAACACCTCCCGCCGGGCCTCTTCGACGGTCATACGGTGCAAGTCCAGCCGCGCTTCAATGGGGTAGTGACCAAGACGCAGCTTTCGGAACACGCCGTGCTGGATGCCGGGCCGTTGCCAGGTCAGGATGTCATGGGCCGTCAGCGGCTCCACATGATCAGCGGTCAACGGGTTGCGATCAAAGACCGGCGTTTCTACCGCTGACCGCTGGCGCTCCAGATGCCCGGGAGTAAGCTCCCGCGGCACGGACACCTCCGCGCGGTTGGGCTTGCGAATCCGCCGCACGTCGCTCATCTCTTCAAGAAAAGCCAGGCGCTCGTCTTTACTGGTCATGGCATGCTTTATTTATGGATGGTTGCGTTGAGGAACTCTACCACCGAGGCGGCCCGCCATAAAGCCATGTCGGGCACGTGCGTGCGACCAAAATCGAACGGCGCAGCGGCAGCCCGCTGGTCTACACTTCGGAGCGGGCAAGCACAATCACCCGCGAGGCGCCTGCCAGCGGGCAACGGCAAAGGACGGACCACTCCATGGCTGCAGCACAACATGACCCAACACGCCCCCAGAATACCCGCGCTATTATGGCATTTCTCCGGGAGCACGCGCCCTTTTCCAGCATGGACGACACCCATCTGGCCCACTTTTCCGAGCACGCCACCCTGCGTTTCTTCGCCGACGGTGATGTGGTGCTGTCACCCGAGGACGGCCCGGTCAAACGTTTCTATGTGGTAAAGCAGGGGCGGATTCAGGGCGAACGCCACAATGAGAAAGAAGGCCGCACCGACACCACTTTCGAGATCAGTCAGGGCGAGTGTTTTCCCCTGGCAGCCCTGATCGGCGAACGGCCCACCCGCACCCTGCACCGGGCAGCCGGAGACACCTTTTGCCTGAGTATCGAGCACAAACCGTTTGTCACTCTGTTCTCAGAGAGTGAGCCCTTCCGGGATTTCTGCCTGCGCGGAGTCAGCAGTCTGCTGGACCAGGTCAACAAGCGCATCCAGTCCAAAGCCATGGCCTCCATAGGCTCCAGCACCAGCCTGGATACACCGCTGGAGCGCTACGCTCTGCGCAACCCCATTGTCTGCTCGCCAGACCTGCCGGTGCGCAAGGCCGTCGCGCGCATGCACGAAAATAATGTAGGCAGCATCATCATTACCGACGACAACCGCCATCCGGTGGGCATTTTCACACTCCGGGACCTGCGCACCATGATCGCCGAGGAAAAGGGCCCGTTGGACACGCCGGTTCGCCAGGTCATGACGCCCGACCCCTGCCGCCTGCTGTCCACCGCCGACGCCTTCGAAGCGGCGATGCTGATGGCAGAGCATCACTTCGCGCACCTGTGCGTGGTGGATGACGACGACCGGTTGATCGGCGTAGTGTCCGAACGGGACCTGTTCTCACTGCAGCGGGTGGATCTGGTCAACCTGGCGCGGACCATCGGCACTGCCACTCATCTCCGCACACTGGTCAGCCTGCGGGCCGACGTGTCCCGACTGGTGGATGCGATGCTCGCCCATGGTGCGGATTCCGGCCAGGTGGTCAAAATCATTACCACGCTGAACGATGTGACGGTGCGCCGGGTGCTTGAGCTGAACCTGAAACAGAACAATCCGGGTATTCCGTTCACCTGGCTGACGTTTGGCAGCGAAGGCCGTCAGGAACAGACCCTGCTGACCGATCAGGACAACGGCATCCTGTTTGAAACGCCCGCGGGCCTTACCGAAGACCAGGTGCGGGACAAACTGCTGCCGTTCGCCCGCAAGGTCAATGACGAGCTTGCCGAGTGCGGCTTCACCCTGTGCAAAGGCAATATCATGGCAAGCAACCCCAAACTCTGCCTGAGCGATCGCGAGTGGGACAGCTGGTTTGCCCGCTTCATCGACGCCTCAACCCCGCAGAACCTGGTGTACTCGTCAATTTTTCTGGACATGCGGGCGGTATTTGGACCAACGGAGCCTTTGGAACTGCTGCTGGAGCGGGTTCTGCAACGCATTCGCAAAAACGCCCTGTTCCAGAAGCTGCTGGCCGGTAACGCACTTCAGCGCCGCCCGCCACTGACCATGTTCCGCAACTTCCGCTATCTTAACGATGAGAAAAAGCACGCTCTCGATCTTAAACGCCAGGGCCTGGCGCCGTTTGTTGAAGCGGTTCGCGTGTTTGCCCTTGCCCATGGCGTGTCCACCGCCAACACGCTTGAACGGATAGACGCACTCGCAGAGAAAGGCGTGTTTGACGCCAAGGATGCCAATGCCTGGAAGGAAGGCTACAGCCTGATCCAGGCCATACGCATGCGGGCCCACCAGGAGATGCTCGCCGGGGGCGAAGCGCTGACCAATTACATCGACCCGGACGACCTCAATCCGCTGGACCGGCGGATTCTGCGCGAGTCGTTCCGTCAGGCCCAGCGCCTCCAGCAGAAGCTGGAACTGGCCTACCAACTCTGAACACCCTACCCAGGCGCCGCTCCATGACCATGCTCGATTACATCAAACACTGGCTGGCCAAACGTCGAGGTGTCGCCATCGGCCACCACGACGCCGAGCACCTGCCCACACCGAAAACCATCGGAGACCAGTCGCTGAGCAAAGCCCGGCTGATTATATTGGACCTGGAAACCACCGGCCTGAACCATAACAGGGATGAAGTGATCGCCATTGGGGCGGTCGCCATCGAAAACGGCGTGATACATCTGGACGATCAGTTTGATCTGGTGCTGAGGCGCCCCGAACTCGACATCAGCGAAACGGTCCTGATTCATGGCATCGGCCCGGAAGCGCTGACCCAGGGCCACGAAACAGAAGACGCCCTGCTGTACCTGCTGGAATGGATGAATGGCGACCCTGTGCTGGCGTTTCATTCCGCCTTCGATCAGAAGTTTCTTGAGAAAACCCTGCGCCAGCAACTGGGTTACACCGCCCAGCACGTTTGGGTGGACGTGGCCGAACTGCTACCGGTGTTCTGTCCCGATTCCAGACCCCGGGGCGGGACACTGGACCATTGGGCAGATTGCTATGGTCTGACTGTCAGCGAACGCCATCACGCAGCGGCCGATGCATTGTTGACAGCCGAACTGGCACTGGTGGCGTTTAACAAGGCCCGAAAACTTGGCGTTCATACTCTCAAAGAGCTGACAGACAAGTTGCATTATCAACGCAGATTAAAGAATATGCAGCGCCTCTGATTGCGCCCGACACCGAAACCATGTCGAGGAACCAATATCCTGCAAGTTACTGAGACTTAGACCATTTGCCAATATCCAATATTCCATTGACCGGTAGAGTCTAGCGGTGAACATCACCTTGGAGAACGTATTACATGGATACTAGATTCTCTGCCCGCAACACCTCACCTAAATAACACCCGACTTCTACAACAACAACACAGGAGTGATCATATGTCAGGTCATAGCTACGACGCTGAGAAGTACTGGAAGGCGAACCTTCGCCTGATCTTCGGCAGCCTCATCATCTGGGCTTTATGCTCATACGGCTTCGCGATCCTATTACGCCCGATGCTCGCTGGCATCCCTGTTGGTGGAACAGACCTCGGTTTCTGGTTCGCCCAGCAAGGTTCCATTCTTGTCTTTATGGCTCTGATTTTCTTCTACGCCTGGCGCATGAACAAAATCGACGAGCAATTCGGCGTGCGGGAGGAGTAAACCACCATGAGCCAATTTGCGATTAACCTGATTTTCGTTGGGGGCTCGTTCCTCATCTACATCCTGATTGCGATCTGGGCAAAAGCCGGAAGCACCAGCGATTTCTATGTTGCCGGCGGCGGCGTTCATCCAGTCACCAACGGTATGGCGATCGGTGCCGACTGGATGTCAGCGGCTTCGTTCATTTCCATGGCTGGCCTGATTGCCGCCAATGGCTACAGTGCGTCAACCTTTCTGATGGGCTGGACCGGTGGCTACGTGCTGCTGGCCATGCTGCTGGCTCCGTACTTGCGGAAGTTCGGCAAGTTCACGGTACCCGAGTTTATCGGCGACCGTTATTACAGCGCTAACGCCCGTTTGGTGGCGGTCATCTGTCTGATTGTTGCCTCTGTGACTTACGTAATAGGCCAGATGGCCGGTGCCGGTGTCGCCTTCTCCCGCTTTCTGGAAGTCGACGCGACCACCGGGCTGATGATTGCCGCGGTCGTGGTCTTCATTTACGCCGTACTCGGCGGCATGAAAGGCATCACTTACACCCAGGTGGCGCAGTACATCGTACTGATTGTGGCTTACACCATTCCTGCGGTGTTTATCTCTCTGCAACTGACCGGCAACCCGATCCCGGGCCTGGGTATGTTCTCTACCCACCTGGACTCCGGCATGCCGTTGCTGGATAAGCTGAACCAGATCGTGGTTGACCTCGGCTTCAACGAGTACACCGCTGATGTGGACAACAAGTTGAACATGGTTCTGTTCACCCTGTCCCTGATGATTGGTACCGCAGGCCTGCCCCACGTTATTATCCGCTTCTTCACTGTTCCCAAGGTGTCTGATGCACGCTGGTCTGCTGGCTGGGCTCTGGTGTTCATAGCGATCCTGTACCTGACTGCCCCGGCGGTTGCGTCCATGGCTCGTCTGAATCTGATGACCACCATCTACCCAGAAGGCACATCCGCGCAGCCAATACTTTATGAAGAGCGTCCTCAGTGGATCCGCACCTGGGAACAAACAGGCCTGATCACCTATGAGGACAAGAATAATGATGGCCGCATCCAGATCTACAACGGCGCTAACACCGAGTTTCAGGAGACAACGGCAACCGAGCGCGGCTGGAACGGTAACGAGATGGTCGTCAACAATGACATCCTGGTACTGGCGAACCCCGAAATTGCCAACCTCCCAGGGTGGGTCATCGGTCTGATCGCAGCAGGTGGTCTGGCTGCGGCATTGTCGACAGCAGCGGGACTTCTGCTGGCTATCTCCTCGGCAGTGAGCCACGACCTGATTAAGGGCCGATTCAATCCGAACATCAGCGAGAAAGGTGAGCTTATGGCGGCACGTATTGCCATGGCTCTTTCCATCGCGGTCGCAACGTGGCTGGGCGCCAACCCACCGGGCTTTGCGGCACAGGTGGTGGCGCTGGCTTTCGGTATCGCGGCGGCGTCCCTGTTCCCGGCGCTGATGATGGGTATCTTCTCCAAGCGCGTGAACAACGTGGGCGCCATCTCAGGCATGCTGGCCGGCCTGGGTTTCACCCTGGTCTACATCTTCGTGTACAAGGGCTGGTTCTTTATCCCGGGCACCAATATGCTGCCTGACAACGCTGCCAACTGGGTATTGGGTATCTCCCCGCTGTCCATCGGTGCGATTGGTGCTCTGGTCAACTTTGCGGTAGCCTTCGGGGTATCCAATGCGACCGAAGAGCCGCCCGTTGAAATTCAGGAACTGGTTGAGAGCGTTCGTTACCCGCGCGGTGCCGGCCAGGCTCAAGATCACTAACCTGAACCCAACCTACCCTATTGCCATGCAATAGCGGGTTGAAACTGAACGGGCTTCCTCAGTGAGGGAGCCCGTTCTTTTTTTGAGGAAGACGCTGTATGTTCTGGACTTTTGTTGCCACGGTTATCTGTGGCCTCGGCGCCGCCGGGATAGCCTTGGGCATTCGTGCCATCACCGCCAAGCGCGCGCCAACGTGGATCATTCCGGCATTCGCCGGCCTGGGTATGCTTGGATACCTGATTTACGGCGAATACACCTGGTATGACCACAAAAAGACACTACTTCCGGACGAAGCCGTCGTTGTGGACACCGAGTATCAGGGCATTTACTTCCGACCCTGGACCTTCGTGTTCCCCTACGTTACGGCATTCTCTGCGGTTGATACTCAAAGCATCGCCCTTGACACTGGCAACCCTGATATTGTCCGGTTCACCCTGTACAGATTCGAGCAGACCGTTACGGATACGGTGTCGCACCGAGTGCACCTCATCAACTGCTCTACCCTGGAACTGGTGCCCCTGGACTCCGATGGCACACCCCGCGTTGATGTCATGAAGCAACTCGCCGCTAACGATCCACTGGTCCACACAGTATGCGACGCCTGACCATCCTGATCGGATAGCGACAACTCATGATAAGCGCCTGGCTGCTGGTTTTAATCTCGATCACATACATCTCCCTTCTGTTCCTGATCGCCTGGGCCGGTGACCGACACTCGGGGTTGTACCGGCGCCGACTGGTTCGGACACATATCTACAGCTTGTCGCTTGCGGTTTACTTCACCTCCTGGACTTTTTATGGCGCCGTAGGACGTGCCGCCCAGGAGGGCTTTGCGTTCCTGCCAATCTATCTTGGCCCCCTGCTGGTATTTTTGCTTTTTGCCCCGCTTCTGCGGCGCATCATTTACATCAGCAAACGCAATAACAGCACATCGATTGCCGATTTCATTGCTTCCCGCTATGGCAAATCCCAGGTATTGGCGGCAATGGTGGCGATATTCGCGCTGATTGGCAGCGTGCCCTACATTGCACTGCAACTGAAAGCCATCGCCATGGGGTTCAATGTGCTTTCAGGCACGGAGGAGCGACACCTCGAACTTAGCTCGGCGGCCTGGAACGATTCAGCCTGGTACATCACCCTGGCGTTGGCCGTGTTTACGGTGCTGTTTGGCACCCGCCACCTGGAGTCCACCGAGCATCACCGGGGCATGATACAAGCGGTGGCGTTTGAGTCACTGATCAAACTGGTTGCCTTTGTCGCCGTCGGCCTGTTTGTTGGCTATGCACTGTATGGCGGCTTCGGAGATCTGTTCAGCCGCGCCCGGGACGCCAATCTCATCGGCACCCTCACCTTCGACCACGTTGAAATGCCGGCGTTTCTCACCCAGACCCTGGTTGCCATGCTGGCGGTCATCTGCCTGCCGAGGCAATTCCATGTCATGGTGGTTGAGAACACGGATCATCGGGACTTTGAAGTGGCACGTTGGGCCATGCCTGCGTATTTGATCATCGCCAGTGCCTTTGTTCTTCCCATTGCGGCGGCCGGGCTGCTTAATCCCGCGCTAAGCAGCGTGGACCCCGATATCCTTATTTTACAACTGCCTATTGAGGCAGGCTCTGAATGGCTCGCAGTCCTGGCCTTCCTCGGTGGAGGGTCGGCCGCAGCGGCTATGGTAATTGTCTGCTCCGTTGCCGTTGCAACCATGATCAGTAACGAGATCATCATGCCGGGCTTGCTGCGGTTCTTCCGTCCGCGCATGAATCGCCGTAGCGATCTGAGCTTTTTGCTGCTGACGATACGACGAGTAGCGATCTTCGTCATTTTGCTCACAGCTTACGGCTTTTACCGTATGGCGGGTGAGGATTACAGCCTGACAGCGTTCGGACTGCTGTCGTTTGCGGCTGCGGCCCAGTTCGGTCCGGCGCTGGTGGGGGGGATCGTCTGGCGTCGCGGGAATCTCACCGGCGCGACCTGGGGCCTGGGGCTGGGTTTTGCGATGTGGAGTTACACGTTACTGCTTCCAGCGCTGGTATCGACCGGCTGGCTCTCCGCCGCGATCCTGGATTATGGCCTGTTTGGCCTGGGCTGGACCCGTCCCACTGCCCTGTTCGGCTCGGATCTTGACCCGACCAGTCACGGCATCCTCTGGAGCCTTGGCATCAATACCGCCGCCTATATCGGCCTGTCACTGGTCAGCCGGCAGCGCATCCGGGAGAAAATCCAGATTGCCGCGTTTTTCCACGAAGCCCAACCGAAACCGGAGAACGCGCAACATCAAAGCTGGCAGGGCGAGATATTGACCTCCGACTTGCAGGCCCTGACCGACCGCTTCATGGGTGAGGAGCGTTCTGAAAGCGTCTTCCGCAATTACGAGCGCCGCAATGCCATTCGGCTGTACCCGCACCGGCCGGCATCCACCCATCTGATGAAGTACATTGAGCGGCAGCTGGCATCGGTGATCGGTGCATCCACCGCCAGAGTGGTGCTGGAATCCACCTTGACCGGCCGGGACATGCAGATCGAGGACGTGGTCAGTATTGTTGACGAGGCCTCCCAGGCCATGACCTTCAGCCGGGAGTTGTTGCAGTCGGCCATCGAAAACATCAGCCTCGGTGTCTCGGTGGTCAATCACCAACAACAACTGGTGGTCTGGAATCATCGCTACCTGGAAATGTTCCATTACCCGAAGGGCTTTGTCCGGGTTGGCCGACCCGTTGAAGACCTGATGCGCTATAACCTCACCAATGCGAACCTGTCGGCCCGCCGGATTGATGACATCATCGAGGACCGTTGCCGAAAAATGCGTGAAGGCAAACCCATGTCCTACGAGCGGCAGCGGCCCGACGGCACCGTCGTGCGTATCGACGGCAGCCCAATCCCCGGCGGTGGCTATGTCACCACCTTTCAGGACATTACCGCCATGCGCCGCACAGAGCAGGCGCTGAAAGAAACCAACATATACCTGGAGCAACGGGTGCGGGAACGGACCCAGGAACTGCAGGTCATTAACGAGCAGATGCTCAAGGCCAAGTCAGTCGCCGAGCAGGCCAACCAGAGTAAGACCCGGTTCCTGGCCTCGGCCAGCCACGATCTGTTGCAGCCGCTGAACGCTGCCCGCCTGTTTACCTCAGCGCTGTCCGGCAAAGTCACTCAGGGCGATACCCGGCAACTGGTGGAGCACATCGACAGTTCCCTGGGAGCCGCCGAGGAAATCATCAGCACCCTCCTCGATATCTCCAAGCTGGATGCCGGGGCACTGGAACCTGACATCGGCGTATTCCCGGTGAACGACCTTCTGAAGCACCTGGCCACCGAGTTTGCGGCAATCGCCAAGGATCAGGATCTGGAACTCCACGTGGTGCCCAGTACCGCCTGGGTGCGCTCGGACGCCAAGCTGCTACGCCGGGTGGTGCAGAATTTCCTGTCTAATGCGATCCGTTATACCGCCAGTGGCAAGATCCTGCTTGGCTGCCGGCGGATGAAAGGCTACCTGCGTATTGAGGTCTGGGACACCGGGCCAGGCATGTCAGAAGAACAGCTAGGCCACATCTTCGAGGAATTCCGTCGGTTCCAGCACGGCCGTGACAAGAAAGGTCTTGGTCTGGGGCTAGCCATCGTTGATCGGATCAGCGGCATGCTCAGCCACCCGGTCAGCGTTCATTCCGTTCAGGGCAAGGGAAGTGGCTTTGCCATCACAGTGCCATCTGCCGCGCCAGACCATACTCGTATTGACGCAGCGCGCCCGCCGGCAGCTTCGCGCAGAGTATCGAGCCTGGGCGGACTGCAGGTCCTTTGCATCGATAACGATGCGGCTATACTCCATGGCATGGTCGCCTTGCTGGGCAATTGGAAATGCGATGTAACAGCCGCTGAGAGCCTGGAAGACGCGCTGCAGAAGCTTGAGGGGCAGGCCCCCGACATCATCCTTGCGGATTACCAGTTGGATGATAACCGGAACGGACTGGACGCCTTGGACAGCATCCGCGACCAACTCGGTGATGGTATTCCCGGCATTCTCATCACTGGCTACATGGCACCTGAGGTCCGGGAAGACGCAATAAGGCGTGGCTATCAAGTACTGTACAAACCGGTCAAACCCGCCGCACTCAGGGCGCTGGTCAATAAACAACTGAAACAGAAGCGGCCATGACAACAGCTGAACAGAAAGATGCCATCAACCCTTTCGGGAAACTGTCGTTCCTCGTGGTCGATGATTTCGAAAATTTCCGACTGTCGATGCGTCAGATGCTCCGCAGCTGCGGGGCGGACAACATAGAGCTGGTCGCCCACGCCACACCCGCCGTTCAGTACTGCACCTACAACCACGTGGATGTGGTGCTGTGCGATTACAATCTGGGCGAGGGAAAAAACGGCCAGCACATCCTCGAGGAACTCCGCCACAAGAAGCTGCTGAAACGCTCGTCACTGTTCCTGATGGTGACTGCAGAAACCTCCAAGGAAATGGTGATGGGTGCGCGGGAATACCAGCCCGACGGTTATCTGACCAAACCGATTAACCGGGCCATGGTTGAGAAACGCCTGGGGGGCCTGATCCGGCAAAGGAACGCCCTGATTCCGATTACCCGCGAGATCGACCGGGAAAACTACCCGGAAGCCATCACTCTTTGCCTGCAACTGCTGCCCAGGCAACCCCGATACAAGACCTGGCTCATGAAAACGCTCGGTGAACTGTATTTCCTGGTGGGCGATCTGGCCCATGCACAGAAGATCTATGACGACGTGCTCCACCAGCGGGAGCTGTCCTGGGCCATGCTCGGGCGCAGCAAAATCCTGCTGGCAAACCGTGAGTTTGATCAGGCGGTCGACAGTCTGAAAAGTCTGATTGCCAAGCACCCCGACTACATGGAGGCCTACGACCTGCTCGCCGAAGGACTGGAGAAACAGGGCCGGCTGGCCCAGGCCCAGCAGGTGCTGGAGAAAGCCGCCGAACATTCCCCGAATGCCCTGCTTCGGCAGAAACGTCTGGCCGAGGTTGCCAGTGTTAATCAGGACATCGAGACCGCCTCAGCGGCCTGGCGCCAGACCGTGGCACTGGGAACGCACTCGATCCATGACAACCCGGAACACTACCTCAACTTCGCGCAAAGCCTGTCTGACCTGAGCGAGGGCGACACGGAAGAGGAAGGCGTGAGCCGGGCCAACGAGGCGCTGAACATACTGACCCGAATGGAAAAGCGATTCTCCGACGACGATAGCATTGGCATCAAGAGCCGCATTGTTCAATGCCGGGTACACGCCGGCCAGGGCCGGCAGGCCAATGCCGAAAAGCTCCTGGCGGGACTGGCGCAGGATCTTTCAGACCGTGCTGACATGCCGGCAGAGGTGGGTCTCGACTATGCCAAGACATTGTTCAGAATGGGCCGGGACGATCAGGCCAAGGCCTTGCTGGCTCAGTTAGCCGCGCGTTTCAGTAATGAGCCCTTGGTTCTGCAGAAAATCGAAAACCTTCTGGATGAACCCGTCGGTTTCCGACAGAAAATTCAGGCGCGCAGCCTAAACCGGGATGGCATCAAAGCGTTTGAAGCCGGGAAACTTGACGACGCCATCGAGGCCTTCAGCAAGGCACTTACCGTCGTCCCAGATCATGCCGCGCTGAATCTCAACGTCGTGCAGGTATTACTCAAACAGTATGAACAGGAAGGCGACATCCGAGGCTTGCTCGATAGCTGCCGGAAACGGTTGGCACGACTCGGTCACCTTCCGGAACAACACCGGCAATATCGCCGGTATCAGGCGCTGAACAAGAAACTGAAAGGATTGATCACATGAGTGAACACAACATCGACTTTTCGATGGTCCTGGCATCAGCGGTCCATGACATGAAGAACTCGCTGGGCATGCTCCTGAACAGCCTGGACGAGCTCCGTACAGAACATGAGACATCACTGGCAGCATCGGACAAATTTAACATGCTGCAGTATGAAGCCGAACGCATGCACAACGATCTTGTGCAGTTGCTGGGCATCTATCGTCTGGGGGAGAACAATCTCTCGGCACACATGGAAGAACATTACGTGTCGGACTTTCTGGCTGAGCACCTAGCCCGCCATGTTCCACTGCTGGAGGGATTGAAGATTGACTATGAAGTGAATGCTGATGACATCAACGGGTTCTTTGACGAAGACCTGCTCACCGGCGTCCTGAACAACACCATCAACAACGCCATCCGTTACACCAAATCACGGATCCGGCTTACAGCCCGCCAAGAATCGGATTATCTTGTGATTGGCGTGGAAGATGACGGGCGAGGCTACCCAGAGAGCATGCAACACAGCGGCACACCGGACTTTCGATCACTGGATTTCAACAGCGGCAGCACCAGCCTGGGGCTGTTCTTTGCGTCGTCGGTCGCGAAGCTGCATACCGAGGGCGAGCGCACCGGGTCCATACAGTTGCGCAATGGTGGAGCCCTGGGGGGTGGTGTTTTTGAGATCTGGCTTCCCTGATACACGCCAGAGGCCTCACGATGAACCGGCTCAGAGCTCACACTCTCGTAGGTCATTACTTTCCTGCCGCTAATAAAAAACCCCAGCATCGCATGATGCTGGGGTTAGGTATTAGGAGCCTGACGATGACCTACTCTCGCATGGGCGAACCACACTACCATCGGCGCTGGTCTGTTTCACTTCTGAGTTCGGGATGGGATCAGGTGGTTCCAGACCGCTATGGTCGTCAGGCAAAACGGTTGATCAC
>DASSWD010000287.1:0-10348 GCA_035705335.1 Marinobacter sp.
AAACCAGTCGCTTTCAATCACGGTGACGGGCAATCCCAGCGTTTCGCTGTTCTGGCGCGCAAGTGCCACGGCCTCGGGGATGCGGTCGCTGGCCATGACGGCCCAGCCCGGGCGTTCGCTGGCCAGCGCCAGGGCGATGGCACCGGTGCCGGTGCCCAGGTCGAGGGCCCGGGCATTTTCTGGCAGCGGCAAGGTCAACACCGTTTCCACCAGACATTCGGTGTCGGGCCGGGGGATCAGGGTGGTGTCGTTGACGGCCAGGGGTAAGGACCAGAATTCCTGTTGCCCCAGCAGATAGGCCACGGGAACGCCTTGTGCCCGTTTGGCCACCAGCGCCAGGAAAGCGCCTGCTGCCTCCGGCGAAACCGCGCGGTCTGGCCAGGCGCGGAACTGGGTTCGGCTCAGGCCGGTGGTGTGGCTCAGCAGCAGTTCAGCATCCAGCCGGGGGGAATCGCCGCCGATGCTCTGAACGGCGCTGGCCAGCAGGGCTTCACAGATCAGCGAGGACGGCTCAGTCATGACCCAGTTCGGCCAGCAGTTCGGCCTGGTGTTCCTGCTGCAATGGCACCAACACCGAGTCCAGGTCGCCGCTGATCACCTCGTCCAGTTTGTACAGTGTCAGGTTGATGCGGTGGTCGGTCACCCGGCCCTGGGGGAAGTTGTAGGTGCGTATGCGTTCGGAGCGGTCACCACTGCCCACCAGGCTTTTGCGGGTATCAGCCATGGTTTTCTGCTGCTTTTCCGTTTCCATGTTCTGCAACCGGGAGGCCAGCAGGCTCATGGCTTTGGCGCGGTTCTTGTGCTGGGAGCGTTCTTCCTGGCACTCCACCACAAGGCCGGTCGGCACGTGGGTGATGCGGATGGCGGAGTCGGTTTTGTTAACGTGCTGGCCACCGGCGCCAGAGGCACGGAAGGTGTCCACACGCAGGTCAGCCTTGTTGATCTCGATGGCTTCGGCTTCGTCTGCCTCCGGCATGACCGCCACGGTGCAAGCGGAGGTGTGGATGCGGCCCTGGGATTCGGTTTCCGGTACCCGCTGAACCCGGTGCGCGCCGGATTCAAACTTCAGGGCACCGTAAACGCCGTCGCCCGCCAGCCGGGCGATGATCTCCTTGTAGCCGCCGTGTTCACCCTCGCTTTCACTGAGCACTTCCACCTGCCAGCGGCGCTTTTCAGCGTAGCGGGAATACATCCGGAACAGGTCGCCGGCAAAGATGGCGGCTTCGTCACCGCCGGTGCCGGCGCGCACTTCCAGGAATACGTTACGGTTGTCGTTCGGGTCTTTCGGCAGCATCAAGCGCTGCAGCTCTTCATCCAGGGCTTCGCTGCGGGCCTGGGCGCTGGCCAGTTCCTCCTGGCCCATTTCCCGCATCTCCGGGTCGCCGTCGCTCGCCAGTTCCCGGGCGGTTTCAATATCCTCGAGGGACGTGCGCCAGGCGTTGAAACACTGCACCACCGGTTCGATCTCCGCGTACTCGCGGGACAGCTCGCGAAACCTGTCCTGATTGGCGATGACCGAGGCGTCACTCAACAGGGCGCTGACCTCCTCGAACCGTTCAACCAACTGTTCGAGGCGGCTGCGAATGGATGGCTTCATAGTTTTTCCGTGTCGGTGGGCTGTGGCGCGTCCGCGTCCTGAACGTCCAGTTGGTAGAGCTCCCGGAGGGCTTCGGTGACTTCCGGCCGGCCTTCGGTGGTGGCTTTGCGCACCTGCACCGAAGGCTGGTGCAGCAACTTGTTGGTCAGGCCACGGGCCAGGCTTCTGAGCACGGTTTCCGGGTCGCTGCCGTTGCGCAGTGCGCGCAGGGCTTTTTCAGTCTCGGTGTCGCGAAGCACTTCGGCGCGCTGGCGAAAGAGCTTAAGGGTGGAGACGGCGTCCAGCGCCCGCAACTGGTCCAGGAATTCCTGAACGCCGTTGATGATCAGGTTTTCCGCCTCCCGCGCTGCGCCCTCACGGGAGCGTACGTTTTCTTCAATGACCTGGCGCAGGTCGTCCACGGTGTATAAGTACACATCCGCCAGGGAACCGACCTCGGGTTCAATGTCCCGGGGCACGGCAATATCCACCATGAAGTAGGGCTGATGCTTGCGTTTTTTCAGCGCACGTTCGACTGCGCCCTTGCCCAGAATGGGCAGCGGGCTGGCGGTGGAGGAAATGATGATGTCCACATCCGCCAGGTGCTCGGGGATCTCTGACAGCACAATACCCTTGCCGCCACGGGCCTCCGCCAGCGCCTGGGCACGTTCGAGGGTTCGGTTGGCCACCACAAACTCTTTCACGCCGGCGTCCGACAAGTGCCGGGCCACCAGTTCGATGGTTTTGCCAGCGCCAATCAGCAGCGCCCGGTTGCGGGACATGTCAGAGAAGATGTGGTGCGCCATGCTCACCGCAGCATAGGCAACGGAGACCGGGTTCTCACCGATGGCTGTCTGGGTGCGCACCCGCTTGGCCACGGAGAAGGTCTGTTCAAACAGCCGGGACAGGAACGAGCCGGTGGCGCCGTGCTCCCGGGCCTGGGCATAGGCCTCCTTTAATTGCCCCAGAATCTGGGGCTCGCCCAGCACCATGGAATCCAGGCCGGCGGCGACCCGCATCATGTGGCGCACCGCGTCCGAGTCCCGATGTACATAAAGTACGTGTTCAAGATCGGCCGGCTCCATCTCGTGGAAACCCGCCAGCCAGCGCAGCACCGCCGGGGCACAGTCGTCGTCACCGGCCAGGTACAGCTCGGTGCGATTGCAGGTGGAGAGAATGGCCGCCTCACTGGCACCCGACGCCGCCCGAAGAGCCGAGAATGCCTCCGCCATCCGTTCAGGAGTAAACGCCACACGCTCGCGGATCTCCACGGGCGCGGTGCGGTGATTGATTCCCAGTGTCAGCAGTGCCATGTCGGGTTCTAAAAACCTTTTCGCAACTGTAATGAAGGGCCATATTCTACCGATGCGCCTGCCTGCCTGCCACCTGAACCGCCCCGCCTTCGGCAACTGCGGACAGGTGGTTGGGCAAGCTGATGGCCTTATGCCATTATAGGGTTCTGGCTTCGGCCACACCGGAGGGGCAGTTCCGCGGCGGCAACCTTCCGGTTATAGACGACGTATCGCCGACAGCACACGGGAAGTTGCATGCACACATCCGTACCGCCTCTGGTTGCCGGCCTTCTGGGCCTGATCCTGCTCTCAGGCTGCGCCAGCCTTTCGGGCACCTCACCTGAACCATCCGGCACGGAACACGCCCAGCCGGCGAAAGCTCAGCCAGAGAACGAACCCGAGGTCGAATACGCCGATTTCGAGCCAGAGGTTCTCTATCAACTGTTATCCGCTGAAATCGCTGCCCAGCGCGGCCGGTATGATGTCACCCTGGTGAACTACCTGCAGGCGGCAAAAACCTCGAAAGACAGCGCCGTGATCGACCGGGCCATGCGCATCGCCCAGACCCTGAACGCGGACAACGCCCAGCGCCAACTGGCTGCTCTCTGGCTGGAACAGGACCCGGACAACCTTCGCGCCCACCGGGTTTCTGCCATCCAGGCGGTCAAACGCCAGGATATGGAAACTGCCCTGTTCCACATGGAAAGCATCATGAATCAGGGACAGGACGCCGACTTCGACAGCCTGGCAGCCTTGGCGGCCAGCCTGCCATCGGCGCAACAACAGGAACTGCTGCAGCTTTACCGCGAACTCGCCGAACGTAACCCCGACACGCCGGACCTGGAATACGGTATCGCTCTGTTGTTGAAAATCACCCAGTCCCCGGAGGAGGGCCTGCGCCGGCTGAACAATCTGCTAGAG
The DNA here is from genome assembly GCA_035705335.1 of Marinobacter sp. GTDB lineage: Bacteria > Pseudomonadota > Gammaproteobacteria > Pseudomonadales > Oleiphilaceae > Marinobacter. Next base: position 3,790 of record DASSWD010000287.1, read on the forward strand.
GACCACCCCAACTTCCAGCCGGCAATTGTGCTCAAGGGTGACCTGCTGTACGAAACCGGCCAGAGCCGGGACGCGCTGAATTACCTGACCACCAATACCCGCCGTTTTCCGGATAACCGGCAGATGGGCACGTTATTTGGCCGCATGCTGATCAACGAAGGCGAACTGCAGGCCGCTCAGGATGAGTTCCAGCGCCTGGTGGAACGCTTTCCGGATGTACCCGGACTGCGACTCTCTCACGCACTGGTTGCCTTTGAAAACAAACAGCCGGACACCGCCCGGGCGGAACTGGAGCGCCTGATCGCCGCCGGCCACCACATCGATGAAGCCAGCTACTACCTGGGTCGACTTGAAGAGCAGGCCGGCAATACCCGCCAGGCCATCGCTTATTATCAAGATGTTGAACAGGGCAATTTTCTTCTGCCCGCACTGGCCCGAGCCGTTGAACTGCAGGCCGCCAACGGCGAGCTGGACACCGCACTTCAGGAGCTTGAACGGCTACGCGGCAGCAACCCGGAACAGGCCGAACAGCTGTGGTTGCTGGAGGTGAACCTGCTGCTGGAACAGAATCGCCCGAGCCAGGCCATGGAAGCCGCCAATCAGGCCCTCGAACGCTTCCCGAATAATGTCGAGGTTCTGTACGCCCGGGGCATGATGTACGACGGCCTGGGCATGACAGCCGAGGCCGAAGCCGACCTGAGAAGGATTCTGGAGGTCCAGCCAGATAACCCGGTGGCCCTGAACGCACTGGGCTACATCCTGACCATCCGCACCGACCGGCTGGACGAGGCACAGGGTTATATTGAGCGCGCCCTGCAACTGGACCCAGAAAACCCGGCCATCCTGGACAGCATGGGCTGGGTGCTGTTCCGCCAGGGCGACATCGATGGGGCTCTGAAATACCTTTCATCGGCCTGGGCCGCCTATCCGGACCCCGAAGTCGCGGCCCACTACGGCGAGGCGCTCTGGGTCAGCGGCAACCAGGAACAGGCCCAGGTGATCTGGGAAGAGGCCCTGGACCAGGACCCGGAGCACGAGATTCTGCGAGAAACCATCCGCCGCCTGACCGGAAACGGGGACTCTGAATGATCCGCCCGGTTGTCGCAGCAGTGTGTTTCGCCATTCTCGCGGGCTGCACCTCCATTCCGGTAGAACCCCTGCCGGAAGGCATGACCGATCAGCCGCCCGCAGACTGGGCCAATCGCAGCCAGGCGCTGACCCGGTTCTCGGAGTGGCAGCTCATGGGCAAACTCGCGGTCAGGCAGCCCTCCGACAGCGGCACCGCCATCATCAACCGGTGGCGCCAGGATGGCGAAACCTATGACCTGGCCCTGTCTTCCTCGTTTCTGGGCATGGGGCGTACCGAATTCAAAGGCATGCCCGGCTTTATCGAGCTGAGCCTGCCGGATGGCGAGACTTACACGTCGTCCGACCCGGAAGCGCTGGTCGAGGCCGCGACTGGCTGGAAACTGCCGATCAACAGCCTGTCCTGGTGGATTCGCGGCCTGCCGGCACCCGACGGCGACTATCGGCTGCTGTTCAACGACCAGAACCAGTTGGCCGTGATCAAACAGAGTGGGTGGGAAATCCGCTACGATCGCTGGAACAACTTTGTCACTGACCTGCCAGCGCTTCCGGCCCGCATCACCGCTCTCAAAGGCGACCGCCGGGTGCGCGTGGTGATCACCCAGTGGCAGCCGGGAAATTGAGCGCCATGGATACCCTGACCCTGCCCTCGCCGGCCAAGCTGAACCTGTTCCTGCACATCATCGGGCGGCGACCTGACGGCTACCACGAGTTGCAGACGCTGTTCCAGTTCCTCGACTACAGCGATCAACTCAGCTTCCGGCTGATGCCGGAGCGACCAGGCGTGCACATGACCGCGTCCATACCCGGCGTGCCGGACGACGACAACCTGATCATTCGCGCCGCCAGGGCGCTGGCCGCATACGCCGGCGGCCCGCTGCCCGGTGTCGAAATCCACATCCGCAAACGCCTGCCCATGGGCGGTGGCCTGGGCGGCGGCAGCTCGAACGCTGCCACCACCCTGCTGGGCCTGAACCGGCTCTGGCAACTAGACCTCTCTCTTGATCAACTTGCCGATATTGGTCTGGCGCTGGGCGCCGACGTACCGGTGTTCGTGCAGGGGCATGCGGCCTTTGCCGAAGGCGTCGGTGAGGTTCTCACAGCCGCCCATCCACCCGAGGACTGGTTCGTGGTTCTGAAGCCGGACTGCGACATCGCCACCGCCAAGATTTTTTCCGAGCAAGGGTTGACAAGGAACACACCAAAAATCAAAATACGCCCCGCTTTTGAGGGAGACGCCTCGAGGTACCGAAACGACTGTCAGGATGTAGTTTGTCAACTGTATCCGGAGGTTAACCAAAGCCTGGAATGGCTTTCACAATTCGGACCTGCAAGATTAACCGGAACCGGGGCTTGCATTTTTGGACGTTTCCCGACAGAATCCGCAGCCCGGATTATCTGGGAAAGCAAACCCTCCGGCATCACGGGGTTCGTAGCGAAAGGGTTGAACGTTTCACCGTTACACCAAAAGCTGACAGAGCTGACATGATGCCAAAAAAGCACGATACTGGGGTGTCGCCAAGTGGTAAGGCAACGGGTTTTGATCCCGTCATGCGCAGGTTCGAATCCTGCCACCCCAGCCACCTTTCTCCTGCTTCTTCTGATTCAAACGCCGATACTGAGAAGGATACTGTCGTGTCCAAGCTGATGATTTTTGCTGGCAACGCCAACCCCGAACTGGCCCAGGCAATCGCCAAGAAACTTCACATTCCCATGGGTCAGGCAACCGTTGGTCGGTTCAGCGACGGCGAAACCACCGTCGAGATCAACGAGAATGTGCGTGGCCACGATGTCTTCATCATCCAGCCCACCTGCTACCCGACCAACGACAACCTGATGGAACTGATCGTGATGGCTGACGCCCTGCGTCGCGCTTCCGCCACACGCATCACGGCCGTTATCCCCTACTACGGCTATGCGCGCCAGGACCGCAGGGTACGGTCCACGCGGGTAGCCATCAGCGCCAAGGTTGTCGCAGACATGATCTCCAGCATCGGCGTGGATCGTGTACTGACCCTCGACCTGCACGCAGACCAGATTCAGGGCTTCTTCGACATCCCGGTGGACAACATCTACGCCACCCCGGTGATGCTGGAAGACATCGAGAAGCAGCGTTTTGAGAACTTTGTGGTGGTCTCCCCGGACGTCGGCGGTGTGGTTCGCGCCCGTGCCGTGGCCAAGCGCCTGGACGATGCCGACCTGGCGATTATCGACAAGCGCCGACCCCGGGCCAACGTGTCCCAGGTGATGCACATCATTGGTGATGTGAGAGACAAGACCTGTATTCTGGTGGACGACATCATCGATACCGCCGGCACCCTGTGCAAAGCCGCTAATGCGCTCAAAGAGCACGGCGCCGCGAAAGTGGTGGCGTACATTACGCACCCGGTGCTGTCTGGCCCCGCTATTGAAAACATCAATGCGTCACAGCTGGACGAGCTGGTGGTATGCGACACCATTCCGCTGGGTGACAAAGCCAAGAATTGTGATAGAATCCGCGTCCTCAGTATGGCGGGGCTGCTGGCCGAGTCGATTCGCCGGGTCAGTAACGAAGAGTCCATCAGCGCCATGTTCGAGAACGCCTGAGCCTTATCAAGGGCTTGGCGTTGTCGGCGGCGACGCCGCAACGACTGAACAGACAGCATTCGGAATCGGGAGTCCACACGGGCTCCCGATTCTTTTCGTCGGCCGGCACAAACCGGCCAGTTTGAAATCTCACTCCTGTTTGCGCCTGGTCGCGGGCCGCTTGAGTGACTAACGAGGTAATAACCATGTCTCAGGAATTTGTGATTGAAGCATTTCTTCGTGACGATCAGGGGAAAGGTGCGAGCCGCCGCCTGCGTCGCGAAGAGCGTAAGATTCCGGCTATCATCTACGGTGGCGGCAAAGACGCTACAGCCGTTGCCATCTGGCACAACGAGCTGAAAAAAGCCCTGGAAAACGAAGCGTTCTACTCCCACGTTCTGACCGTGGAACTCGAGGGCAAGAAAGAGAGCGTGATCCTGAAAGACCTTCAGCGTCACCCGTATAAGCCCATCCTGACCCACGCCGACTTCCTGCGTGTGGACAAGGACCACGAGATCCACGTTAACGTACCGCTGCACTTCCTTAACGAAGCGACTGCACCGGCGGTTAAGCTGCAGGGTGGTGTTGTTTTCCACCAGCTGAACGAAGTGGAAGTCATCTGCCTGCCGCAGAACCTGCCCGAGTTCATTGAGGTCGATCTGGCCGACGTAGCCATGGACCAGGTGGTTCACCTGAGCGATCTGAAACTGCCGAAGGGCGTTCGCATCGCAGCCCTGCTGCAGGGTGAAGACCACGACCAGCCGGTGGCAGCCATCCACAAGCCGAAGGGTGTCAAGGCGGACAACGCTGAAGACGCCGAAGGCGAGGAAGGCGGCGAGGAGTAATCACACTCCCCCGGAACGAGCGAGGGTTACCGGCCGATGGCGCAGGATATTGTTATGGTGGTTGGACTGGGTAATCCCGGTGCCGACTACGAGCATACCCGCCACAACGCCGGTGCCCTGTTCGTCGAAGCTCTGGCCCGCACGGCGGGCCAGTCGCTCCGCCCTGAAAAGAAATACCACGGCCTGTACGCCCGCATTCAATGGCATGGCCTGGATCTGCATCTGCTTAACCCCACCACCTTTATGAACCGCAGCGGGCTTGCCGTAAAAGCCTTGGCGGACTTTTTCAAGATTACTCCGGATCAGATTCTGGTGGCTCACGACGAACTGGATCTACCCTCCGGCACCGCCAAACTGAAAAAAGGCGGCGGCCACGGTGGCCACAACGGTCTGCGGGACATCATCGCCCACTTGAGCACCAACGACTTCCAGCGCCTGCGCCTTGGCATTGACCACCCCGGCGACAGCCGTAAAGTCACCGGCTACGTACTGGGCCGACTGGGCAAACAGGAAACCGAGCAATTGGATGCCGTAATTGACGAAGTCATGCGGGTGCTGCCTGATGCCGCCACCGGCAAACTGGCGGCCGCCATGAATCGGCTGCACAGTTTCAAACCCGCTCTCTAAACTGGTCGCAGGCGCCCTGATCCTTACCAGACAGCCTGCCTGGCTGGTAACCCCTTACTCGCACCTACACCGATAGCCCGGTATAATCGCGCGACATTTTTCCGTACCAGCTGAGGCATTCCATGGGATTTAACTGCGGCATCGTCGGCCTTCCCAACGTCGGCAAATCCACCCTGTTCAACGCACTGACCAAAGCGGGCATCGGCGCGGAAAACTTCCCGTTCTGCACCATCGAGCCCAACGCCGGTGTGGTGGCCATGCCCGACCCGCGCCTGACCAAACTGGCGGAGATCGTCAAGCCTGAGCGGGTGATCCCCACCACCATGGAATTCGTGGACATCGCGGGCCTGGTAGCCGGCGCCTCCAAGGGCGAGGGCCTGGGCAACCAGTTCCTGGCCAACATTCGCCAGACCGACGCCATCGCCCACGTGGTGCGGTGTTTTGAAGACAGCAACGTGATCCACGTGGCGAACAAGGTCGACCCGGCCTCCGACATCGAAGTGATCAACACCGAACTGGCCCTGGCCGATCTGGACACTGTCGAGAAAGCCATCAAACGCGTGCAGCGCGTGGCCAAGAGTGGCGACAAGGAAGCCAAAGCCCAACTGGAGATGTTTGAGAAGCTGCTGCCAGTGCTGAACGAAGGCAAACCGGTACGCAGCATGGGCCTGAACAAAGACCAGATGGCGCTGGTGCGCGAACTGTGCCTGCTGACCGTCAAGCCCACCATGTACATCGCCAACGTAAACGAAGACGGCTTTGAGAATAACCCCCACCTGGATAAGGTGCGGGAAATCGCCGCCGCCGAGAACGCCGTGGTGGTACCCATCTGTAACAAGATGGAAGCGGAGATCTCAGAGCTGGAAGACGAAGAAAAGTCCATGTTCCTCAATGAAATGGGCATGGAAGAGCCCGGCCTGGACCGCGTGATCCGCGCCGGGTACAAGCTGCTCGGCCTGCAGACCTACTTCACCGCCGGCCCCAAGGAAGTCCGGGCCTGGACCGTACGCATCGGCGCCACTGCGCCCCAGGCCGCGGGCGTGATCCACACCGACTTCGAGCGCGGCTTCATCCGTGCCGAGATTGTCGGCTATGAAGACTTCGTGAAGTTCAACGGCGAAAACGGCGCCAAGGATGCCGGTAAATGGCGCCTGGAAGGCAAGGATTACATCGTCCAGGACGGCGACGTGATTCACTTCCGCTTCAACGTGTAGTTTCCGGGCGAATTTTCCCACCGGGGCCTTGACAGCCCCGGCCCAAATACCGAAAATACGCGCCTCGTTCAGGGCGACGCTCAGAACGAAATGGCAAGGTAGCTCAGCTGGTTAGAGCACAGCACTCATAATGCTGGGGTCGGCGGTTCGATTCCGCCCCTTGCTACCATTATTCCGAAAGCCCGGTTCGAAAGACCCGGGCTTTTTTGCATCAGTGGGAAT
>DASSWD010000288.1:0-12672 GCA_035705335.1 Marinobacter sp.
GCTTATAGACGACGCGCCGTCAAAGTTTCTAAACTGTGGGTTTTCCCAGCACATTCACACAGCCACCGGAAGTGTCATGCCGCAACGTTACATCAAGAAGATCCTCGACGCGCGCGTCTACGACGTCGCCATCGAGACCCCCCTCACCGAAGCCCGCAGCCTGTCGAAGCGTTTTGGCAACAACATCATGCTCAAGCGCGAAGACCTGCAGCCGGTGTTCTCCTTCAAGATTCGCGGCGCGTATAACCGGATTGCCCAGTTGTCAGAAGTGCAGAAAGCCAAAGGCGTGATTTGCGCCTCTGCGGGCAACCACGCTCAGGGGGTGGCCCTGGCGGCGAAAAAACTCGGCATCAAGGCCGTGATCGTGATGCCCCAGACTACCCCGGAAATCAAGGTACGCTCGGTGCGCGACCATGGCGCCCGGGTGGTGCTGCGCGGCGATGCTTTCGACGAAGCCGCCGCCCACGCGCAGGAACTGATCGCCAAACACGGCTACACTTACATCCCGCCCTACGACGACCCAGACGTGATCGCCGGGCAGGGCACTGTGGCCATGGAAATCCTCTGGCAATTCAGCAAGCCCATCCACGCCATCTTCATCTGTGTTGGCGGTGGCGGGCTGATCGCCGGCATGGCCGCGTACATCAAATACCTGCGCCCGGAAATCAAGGTCATCGGCGTCGAGCCAGAAGACTCCAACTGCCTGCAGGCCGCGATGAAAGCCGGCAAGCGCGTGGTGCTCGACGAAGTCGGCATCTTCGCCGACGGCGTGGCCGTCAAACAGATCGGCAAATACCCCTGGGAAATCTGCAAAGACCACGTGGACGAAGTGATCACCGTCTCCACCGACGAAATCTGTGCTGCCATCAAAGACGTGTTCGAAGATACCCGCTCCATTGCCGAACCGGCCGGCGCCCTGGGCGTGGCCGGCATCAAGAAATACATTGAGCGGGAACAGATCGAAAACGAAAACCTGGTCGCCACCCTCAGCGGCGCCAACATGAACTTCGACCGCCTGCGCTACATCTCCGAACGCACCGAAATCGGCGAAAAGCGCGAAGCCATTCTGGCGGTCACCATCCCGGAGAAACCAGGCGCGTTCAAAACCTTCATCAACGCCCTGCACAAGCGCAGCATCACCGAATTCAACTACCGTTATGCCGACCAGGAAAACGCTACGATCTTCGTTGGCATCCAGATCCAGGCCGGCGGCCACGGCCGGGAAGACCTGGTGCGCGAGTTGCGGGAGAGCGGCTACGGTGTGGTCGATCTCACCGACAGCGACCTGGCCAAACAACACATCCGCCACATGGTCGGTGGCCACGCCCCGAACGTCGGCAACGAAGTGGTGTACCAGTTCGAATTCCCGGAGCGCCCGGGCGCGTTGCTGAAATTCCTCATGTCCCTCGGCACCCGCTGGAACATCTCCATGTTCCACTACCGCAACCACGGCGCGGCCTACAGCCGCGTTCTGCTCGGCGCGCAGGTGGATGCGGATGAAGTCGGCGAGTTTGAGAAGATGCTGGACAAGGTCGGCTTCCGTTATGAAAACATGACGGATAACGAGGCTTACAAGCTGTTTCTCGGTTCAGGGAATGGGAAGGCGGGCGGCAACTGAAAACTTACACAACTGTAATCCGTCAAAAATTGTAAAAATCCAGTTAGCTGTTAGTCTTTCGTCTAATTCTGGGAACCAAGAATAGCCGTCTGATTTTCCAGCCGAAATTTATCTCAAGTTAGTCCAAAGAATAAAAGGGATACCCCTCATGGGTGGCAAGCCAGACATCATCCGCGCTATCGTGCTGATCTTCGCCGTCGGCCTCGTCATTACCGGCTTTACCTCCATCCAGGCCTCCGAAAACGACCGCGCCGAACGCCAGGTCCCCGCCATCGGGGCCTTCCAGATGGCCGATCAGCGCCCAAACCGGTAACAGCGCTGGTCCGTTACCACCGCATGTAACGGCACATCCCAGGGCTCAACCGGCAAGGCATCCACCCGCTGGAAGTCATGGGCCAGGCCAATCAGCTTTGGCGCCAGTCGCGGTCGTAACCGGCTGAATGCAAACGTACGATCATAAAAACCGCCGCCCATCCCCAGGCGCCCGCCCTGATCGTCAAACCCCACCAGCGGAAACAGCACCGCATCCAGTGCCCAGGCCGGCCGCCTGGCGTCTGAGAACCTTGGCTCCGGAATACCAAAGCGGTTCGGTCGCAACCCGGTTCCGTCATGATAGGCGCTGAACACCAGCCGCCCCGGATACACCGGGTGCAGCACTGGCAGGTAAAAGGTGCGGCCTCGAGGTTCGGCCAGTTCCAGAAACAGCGTCGGATCAATCTCACCATCGTTGGGCAAGTAAAGCGCTATATGGTTGGCGCGGTGCAGGCCGGGCAGGGTGAGCAGGTTCACGGCCAATGCTTCAGCGGCTTGCTGTTGCTGCTCGAAGGAGAGTGACTGGCGCCGCTGGCGAAGTGTCCGTCGAAGCTCTGAGCGGGACAGAGAACTGGCTGAACGACGAGTAGCGGGAGGGATGGATTCGAACGACTTCAAAATAAAGCTTCCCGGGCTGCCGTTATCGGATGTAGCCCTTGAACCCAAAGTTCAAGGTTGGTGGCCGCTGTGACATATTAGGCTTTCCCCCTTGGGGGACGTGCTCACAATGCCCTGAAGTGGCCACCTGGGTAATGCGCATCGGCTCGAGGACGTACCCGACCAGCGAACAGCCCAGGAAGTTGGGACCATTATACGGGCAGGATCGGGGCGCATTGCAACCCCTATCCGGAAAAGCACTCAGCTGGGCTTCTTGCCGGCGGGTTCGCCCAGGGCTTCGTCAATGCGGCTTTCCATCGCCCGCAACAGGCTGCTGGTGGCGCCGGACATGGAGTCCTGCTCGAGCAACTCATGGGTAATGTTCAGTGCTGCCATCACCGCGATGCGTTCGGTACCGAATACCTTGCCGCTGGCGCGGATTTCCCGCATCTTGCTGTCCAGGTGCTTGGCAGCCCGGCGCAGGGCATCTTGCTCTTCGGGCGGGCAGGCGACCAAGTACTCCTTGTCGAGAATGCGCACTTCAACCGTGGTTGGCGACGGTGACATCAGTGGTGCTCCAGTGCCCGCAGGCGGCCGATCATGGCTTCGATCTTGTGTTTGGCAAGATCATTCTTGTGCATCAGCTGGGCCCGTTCACGGTTCCAGTCATCCTGCAGTTCCCTCAGCAGGGCGTTATCTTTCTCGAGCTTTTCGCAGCGTTCTATCAGCTTGTCCAGCTTGTCCGCTAATGCCTGTACTTCGGACTGTTCCATGACCTGCCCAACATCGATGATTTGGTTGTCAGTAACTATAAGTGCGCGCGCCAGACCGGTCAATTTAACCCCGTGTCATGGCGCGCCCGGCGTGATGGTGTTCACTGAAGATCTTGAAGGCATAGCCTCAGCCCGGATCCCCGGCGCCGAAGCCCAGCCGTCGGCTACTTCGCCAGGTGCTGAGCGCGGGCAGCAGTGAGACCAGCAGTGCGGCGACCGGCACAGCGGCCAGCAGCCCCCACTCAGCCGCGTCCAGGCCGCGCAGCGGCAATGAAAACCCGTAGGTTTCGAGCAGCCAGGGGCTGATGACGGCAATCAGTCCGGCCCCCAGCACGACCGCCAGAACACAGGCCACCAGAGCCAGCCCCACACACTCCAGGGTGTACAGTGAAGCAATCAGCCCGGGTGAGGCGCCGGTTGCCCGCAAAATCGCAACTTCCCGCTGGCGCTGGGCCTGAAGCGTCAGCAGCACGGCCGCTAGCCCCACCAGGCTGGTTACCACCACAAAGGCGCTGATTGCCAGCAGGGCCCGCTCAAACTGACCCATAGTGCGCCAGAGTTCACTCAGGGCGACGCCGGGCAAGATGGCGGACAGCGGTTCCGCGCGGGACTGGTTCAGTTCCCGCTGCACCTGAAACGTCAGGACCGGCTGCTTCAGCCCCAGGAATGCGGCGGTTATCGCCTCCGGGGTAAAGGTTCGCTGCCGGGCTTCGGTCTCTGATAGCGTTCGCCCGGGAAGGCCCACGCCGGATTCCCAGCCCACATGCATGGCTTCCATGGCCGCCAGGCTGATGTACACCGCCTGGTCTACCGGGGTGCCGGTGGGTTCCAGAATCCCGGCGATCCGGAACGGCAACTGGTCGTGGTTGGCAAAGCTGATGCGCCCACCGCCATGGGACAAAACGATCTCTTCGCCCAACTGATGATCTAACCTTTGGGCCACACCGGCGCCCAGAACGACATCCAGCAAATCGCCGAACCATTTGCCCTCAGCCAGTACCAGGGAGCGATCATTCCCGAACTGAAAACGTTGATAGAACTGATCGTTCGTGGCCACCACCCGGTAGCCCCGGTAGCTGTCCCCCAGTGAAATCGGAATCACCCAGTCGATGCGCGGGTCGTCCTCCAGTGCCTGATAGGTTGACCAACGGATGTTGTTGGTGGCGTCGCCAATATGGAACACCGTATACAACAGCAGGTTCAGCTGGCCGCTGCGGGCGCCAACAATCAGGTCCGTACCGTTGATGGTGCTGGTGAACGACTGCCGTATTTCGGTGCGGACGTACTGAATGCCCAGCAGCAAGGCCACGCTCAGGGTGAGGGTCAGGCAGACCAGTGCCAGTACCCGGCGGCGATACCAGACGCTCGCTGCGGCCAGCGACAAGGCCAGCTTTACCCGGCTCATGGCTGACCTCCCAGACCCAGCTGATGGTGGAAGTGCCTGGCCAGGGCCCGGTCGTGACTGACGAAAATCACTGAACTCCGGCGCTCCGCCGCCATGCCCAGCAGCAGATCCAGGAACCGGTCCCGGTTATCGGCATCCAGTGCCGATGTGGGTTCGTCCGCCAGGATCAGTTCTGGCGCGCCGATCAGGGCGCGGGCAGCGGCCACCCGTTGCTGCTGGCCAATGGACAGGTTCTGAACCGAGTGGTGCCGGTGGCTCCCGGGAATCGCCAGTTGCTCCAGAAGCGCCTCTGCGGCGGCCTCCAGTGAGGGCGTGGTGCGGGCCAGTCGGGTCTTTGACAGCCGGCAAGGCAATGTCACGTTACCCAGCGCGCTCAGGTAGGGCACCAGGTTGAACTGTTGAAAGATCACGCCCAGGTGATCGGCCCGGAACTGGTCCCTTCGGCCAGCCCGCTCGGTGGTCAGGGTTCGCCCCAGCACCTGAAGCTCGCCGCCTGATGGCAGTAACATGCCGGCCAGCAGGCTCAGGAATGTGCTTTTGCCGGTGCCGCTGGGCCCATGAACGAACAGGTGTTCGCCCCGGGCCAGGGTCAGGTCCGGAAATGTCAGCTCATTTGCCCGGCCGGGCCAGCGATAGCGGAGCGCTCGTACCTGTACGGCCGGTGTGTCGGGCGGGGAACCTGCCGGGGATTTCGGTGTCATGGTGCTCGTATCGATCATCAATATGGCTGTGTCCGTGTATAGTGACGCGGGAAAAGTGCAAGAATCCACGTGGAGTGTTGTTGATGGTATCCAGTTTCAGACATGGTGTTGGCCTGCTTGGACTGCTGTTGCTGCTGATGGTTTCCGGCATCGTTCAGGCCGAGGTGCGTGAACTCGACTGGCTGGAGTTGATGCCGGCCGAGGACCTGGCGCTGCTCGAGAGTATGCCGGAAATCGAGCATGACGGAGACGGCCCCGTGCTCTTGCCCGATGAGATCATGACGGGTCGCGTGGTGCCGGAAATGGGCGGTGTGGACGGCCGCATTCCCGGCTTCGTCGTACCCCTGAAAACTACCAATGACATGCGCATTCTGGAGTTTTTCCTGGTTCCGTATTACGGCGCCTGTATTCACGTACCCCCACCGCCCCCGAATCAGATCATTCATGTGAAATACGAGGAGGGCTTCACCCTGGAAGCCCTTTATGATCCGGTATGGATTGAAGGCAAACTGGTAATCGAACGCACGGAAAACGATCTGGGCACCTCGTCTTATTCCATGGTGGCAGAGTCCGTCGAACCCTACACCGAGTGACCTGCTCACTGCCCCAACTGAAAGCTGTCCTGCCCGGCCTCAAGCCTGACGGCGCCCTGACCGGCGCCGCCGACCCACTGTACGCCCAGTTGTTCGATGGCCGGGTATTCGGTCATCAGCGGCGTGCTCAGCGTGGTTTCCGCATCGAGCCCCGCGCAGGTCAGTGACTGTGCCACGACGATATCCGAGTGGCCGTCGTCATGGCCGGAACCCTGATGCTTGCCGGTGTGATGAGCGCCGCCTTGGGTGCCGTGGTGCTCCCCGTGATGGCCCTGCTGCCCTTCCTCCGGATAACTGCCGTGATGTTCACGGTAATGCTCCCGGTAATTGCCGTCATGATGACCATGGTGGCCCGAACGCCCGGGGCTGCCGGCCTCGACCGTCGAGGATTCCAGGCGGCAATTGCGGTTGTCGTCCTGCACCAGCGGCGTTGCCTCCATCCACTCAATCAGTGCTGTCACCCGGGCGCGCTGCTCGTCGTTTTCCGGAGCATGTTCAAAGCCGAGCAGATTGTAGGCCGGTGACTGGAACCGAAGATCCACCCGGGCGCCGTCGATGGCCAGTTGAAGCGCGGCCATGCCGTGCTGGTGTGAGTCGGGGTTGTCCGCCGCGCCGGACAGCGTGGGGGTCATCAGCGCGGTGGTCAGAATGGCAAGTCGCAATGGGTTCATGGTGTCGGGCTCCGGTTATTTTGTTATGTTATAACATAGTTGGATGACCATCAGTCAACGTATTGGTTCCCCTCAATGCTGTCGCTGGTATCGGTGCCTCGGGCGCCTCAGAATGCTAGGATAGAGCCACATTTTTCTTCAGGAAGCCGTCGTTTCATGTCTGATAGCGATTCCACCGGCGCTGCCCGCGCGGCCGAATTCGAGCGCTGGGCCAATGTCTTTACCGCCCACCGGGCGTTCAACCACCCTTCTGAGCTGCACGGCGTGCTGTGTGGTCGGCTGGCCGCTGGAATCCGTATTCAGCAGCAGGACTGGCTGGCCATGGCCTGCGAGTATATGGGGCTGGCGGATCAGGCGCTGGATGAGTCCAGCGATCTGGCGCCCTTCATGAATTCCGCCTATGACAAAACCCTGGCCCGCCTGCAGTCTATGGACATGAGTTTTCAGCCGTTGTTGCCGGATGATGATTATGCGATTGAGCAGCGACTGGAAGCCCTGGTGTCCTGGGTGCGCGGTTTTCTCGAGGGCATGGCTCTGGCAGCCGGCGCGTCTCTGGGCGAAGCCCCGGACGAGATCCGCGAACTGATCGAAGACCTGGTCGCCATCAGCCAACTGGCCCCCGATGAAGAGTCAGACGAAGAGAGCGAACAGCAACTGCTGGAGATTACCGAGTACGTCCGGCTGGGGGCTCTGGCCGTGTTTACCGAATTCAACGAGCCCGAAAAACCGGCGACTGATACGCCAACCCTGCACTGATCAGGAGACATCATGGCTGCATTGATTCCGATGAAAGAATTTGCCGAGCGCCGCCGCCGGCTGATGGAGCGCATGGCACCGGACAGCATTGCTATTCTGCCCGCCGCCCCGGAGCGAGCCCGTAACCGGGATGTGCTGCACCCATTCCGTCAGGACAGTGATTTCCAGTACCTGACCGGGTTTGGTGAACCGGAGGCCGTGCTGGTGCTGATTCCGGGTCGCGAACACGGCGAAGTGGTGTTGTTCAACAAGGAGCGCAACCCGGAAAAAGAACTCTGGGACGGCTTTCTGGTCGGGCAGGAAGGCGCCATTGAGCGTTATGGCATGGACGATGCCTTCCCGATCACCGATATCGACGACATTCTTCCGGGTATGATCGAAGGCCGCAGCCGTGTTTATTACCCGCTGGGCAAGGACCATGCTTTGGACGCCCGGGTCATGGACTGGATCAAGGTCATCCGCAGCAAGGTTCGTGCTGGCGCCCATCCGCCAGGGGAATTTGTCGCGCTGGAACATCTGCTGCACGACCTGCGGCTGTACAAGAGTGCGGCAGAAGTGAAGGTGATGGCGAAAGCCGGCCAGATCAGCGCCGAAGCCCACTGCCGGGCCATGAAACGGGCCCGCAAAGGCGGCTACGAGTACAATCTAGAGGCCGAGCTGCTGCATACCTTTATGGAGCACGGAGCGCGCTCAACCGCTTACCCCTCCATCGTGGGCAGTGGTGCCAACGGCTGCATTCTGCATTACATCGAGAACGCCGCCGCGCTCAAAGACGGTGATCTGGTGCTGATTGACGCCGGGTGTGAGCTGGAATGCTATGCCTCTGACATTACCCGCACCTTCCCGGTCAGCGGCCGGTTCAGCCCTGAACAGCGGGCCCTGTACGAGGTGGTGCTGGCGGCCCAGTATGAGGCCATCAATGCGGTGCGCCCGGGCAACCACTGGAACCACCCCCACGAAGCCGCGTTGCGGGTTCTGACCCAGGGGCTGATTGACCTGGGCCTGCTTTCCGGCACAGTGGAAGACGCCATCGCCAACGAAGCCTACAAGCCGTTCTTCATGCACCGCACCGGCCACTGGCTGGGTTTGGATGTGCACGATGTGGGCGACTACAAGGTCGGCGATGCCTGGCGCCAGCTGGAGCCGGGCATGGCGCTGACGGTTGAGCCGGGCCTGTACATTGCGCCGGACAACACCTCGGTGGACGAGAAGTGGCGGGGTATCGGCATCCGCATCGAAGACGACGTGGTGGTCACCAAGGAGGGCTGCCGTGTGCTGACAGATGCAGTGCCCAAGACCATTGCCGAGATTGAAGCGCTGATGGCGGACTGACACCGTGGCCCCAACGCCCCCGAACATGGCTTCTCTGGATACTGACCTGATCATCGCCGGTGGTGGCCTGGCCGGTGCGACTCTGGCGCTGGCCGTGGCGCGGCTGGTGCCCGAAGTGCGGGTGACCGTGGTGGAAAGTTTTCCGCTGGCGGCGGATGCCCTGCCTGATGATTATCAGCCCAGCTATGACGCCCGTTCCACGGCTCTGGCCTGGGGCTCCCGGCAGATATTTGAGGGCCTGGGGCTGTGGCCGGTTTTGGCCGAGCACGCGACGCCGATTCACCATATTCATGTGTCAGATCGTGGCCGGTTTGGCGCCACCCGCTTGCACGCCAGCGAGCACCAGCAGGACGCGTTGGGCTACGTCGCAGACAACCGCTGGATGGGGCTAAGCTTGATGGCGGCGCTGGCCGACACCAACGTTCGCTGGCTGGCGCCGGCAGAAGTGACGGACATGACGCCTCTTGCCAGGGGTGTGCAGGTTAGCGTTCGCCGTGATGATCAGCACGAAACATTGACCGCCCAATGCCTGGTGGTCGCCGACGGCGGGCGCTCCGGCCTGCGGGAATCCCTGGGTTTCCGGGTGGACACCCGGGATTATGGCCAGAACGCGCTGATCGCCAACGTATCCACTGCCGATTCGCATGGGTTCACCGCCTACGAACGTTTCACGGACAGCGGCCCCATGGCCTTGCTGCCCCATGGTTCGCCGACTCGAGCCAGTCACGAATCGGCGCTGGTGTGGACGCTGGATGATCCGGCGCTGGAGGCCCTGCTGGCGCTGCCGGATGACCAGAAGTGCCAGCGTCTGCAGGCCCGTTTTGGCTGGCGCCTCGGTCAGTTCACCCGCATGGGCGCCTGCCATCATTACCCACTCAAACTGACCACCGTCGAGTCGCCGGTGCGCCCCGGCGTGGTACTGGTGGGCAACGCGGCGCATACCCTGCACCCGGTGGCGGGGCAAGGGTTCAATCTGGCCCTGAGAGGCTTGATGACCCTGGTGGCCCAGTTCCGCCGGGCCGTCGATACCGGCCAGTCTCTCGGAGATCTGGCCATCCTGACCGCCTATCAGGATCAGCACCGGAGCGACCGGGCCCGTACCGTTCAGTTTTCCGATTCTCTGATCCGGGTCTTTGGGGAACGCAGCCTGCCGCTGGCGGCGGCCCGGGACGCGGGCCTGGTGGGGCTGGATATGCTGCCACTGGCCAAGCGCTGGTTTGCCAGGCAAGCCATGGGGACCGGTGGCCGGGTGCCGGTGTTCAATCCGACGATGTCCGGCGAGACGTCTGCGGCGGAGGTCCGCGGCCGTGACTAATACTGTGATGAAGAACCGTTTCGATATTCTTGTGGTCGGTGGCGGCATGATTGGCGGCGCCCTGGCCCTCGGCCTGTCGCGGCAGGGCTGGCAGGTCGGTCTGATCGAAAGTGCGCCCGCGAACCAGATGACTCAGGCGGCCGAGCCTGCCGTGAGCGTCGACGATTACGAACCCCGGGTCAGTGCTGTTTCCGTGGCCAGTCAGCGATTGCTGGAATCCCTGGGGGTCTGGCACAGCGTGGCTGCGGCCCGCCACTGCCCCTATCGGGACATGGTGGTTTGGGATGGTGACGGCACGGGGCGCATCCATTTCAATGCGTCGGAAATGGGTTCCCGGAGCCTGGGAACCATTGTTGAAAACCGGGAAATCGTCCGGGCCCTGTTCAATGCCCTGGCCGAGTCGACGGTGGCGGTATTCGACGGTGTCCGGGTGAAAAGCTGGAACCGGGAGCAGGGCCTGAAGCTCGAAGACGACCGCATACTGACGGCGGATCTGGTGGTGGGCGCCGACGGCGGCCAGTCCCGGTTGCGCCAGTGGGCCGGGCTTGCCACCCGGGAGTGGGACTACGACCAGCAGGCCATCGTTGCCACCGTTCGCACTGAGAAACCCCACGATTTCACCGCCTGGCAGCGCTTCACCCCCACGGGGCCGCTGGCGTTCCTGCCGTTAGGGCACGAAAA
Source organism: Marinobacter sp. (assembly GCA_035705335.1). Lineage (GTDB taxonomy): Bacteria > Pseudomonadota > Gammaproteobacteria > Pseudomonadales > Oleiphilaceae > Marinobacter. Next base: position 10,755 of record DASSWD010000288.1, read on the forward strand.
CGGGGATGCCCATTTCTGTTCTGTGGTCTGGTCCCAGGACACGGAAGAAGCCCGCCGTCTGATGGCCCTGGCCGATGATGCCTTCGCCGAGGCCATCGGCAAGGCACTGGAAAATCAGCTGGGGCACGTTCAGTCCGTGTCCAGGCGTTATGCGTTCCCTCTGCGTCAGCGCCATGCCAAGGATTACATCGCCGATGGTGTTGCGCTGGTTGGGGATGCGGCCCACACCATTCACCCGCTGGCGGGCCAGGGTGCCAACCTTGGTTATGCGGATGTCGCGGCGCTGCTGGATGAGCTGAGCCAGGCTCGCCGATCCGGGTTGTCGCCTTCAGATGCCCTGGTGCTGGGCCGTTACCAGCGCCGTCGGAAAGGCGAAAACCTGACCATGATGGCCGCCATGGAGGGCTTCAAGCAGCTGTTTGCCCGGGATGAGTTGCCGGTTCGGTGGCTGCGCAACACCGGCATGCGCTGGCTGGATAAGCTTGCGCCCCTGAAAAACCGGATCGCGGCAGAGGCCATGGGCATTCCGCGTTAGCGGCGCTGCCTTTATCAAGCCAGAGGTCTGTTCAGAGACAGGCGTCGAACAACCGGCTGATGAGTACCGGCACGGCCGTCTCTACCCGCAGAATCCGTGGCCCCAGGTGCACGCCCTGGCAGCCCGCCTCCTCCAGTTTCCCCACTTCGTAAGGCGTGAAACCACCCTCGGGGCCAATGCAAAGCAACGACGGTGCGTTCAGGTGCGTGGGGCAGGGGGTGTCGGTGCCTGGGTGCGCCACCAGCCCGATTTTCCCATCCATCAAGCCGGGCAGCTCGTCTTCCACAAAGGGCTTGAATCGCTGGCGGATGCGCACCCGCGGCATCACCGTATCCCTGGACTGCTCCAGCCCAAGGGTGAGATTTTCCCGCAGGCTAGCATCGGACAGCCACGGCGTCTGCCAGAAGCTTTTCTCTACCTTGTAACTGTTGATCAGCCAGATGTCCTTTACCCCGAGGGAGGCGCAGGTCTGCAGTACCCGGCGGAACATCTTGGGGCGGGGCATGGCCAGGATCAAGGTCAGGGGCAGAGGCGCCGGCGGCGGCTTGTCCAGTTGAACCTGAAGCTCGGCTTCAGTGTCGCTCAGCCTTAGCAGACGGCCGCTGCCGATCAGGCCATTGAGGCGGCCAACCGGGATCGTATCGCCAGTGTTGGCTTTCAGAACCGTGTGCAGGTGTGCCAGACGACGACCGTCCAACAGGGCGCGGTCAGGCGCTATGAAGTCTTCGTCAAACAGCAGAGCCAAATTCATCAGGCGTCTGGCTCTTGCTCCGTATCGTCCTGCCGCTGTCGGTAGGCGAGACGGCCAAAGATGATGCCGAACTCGAACAGTATCCACATGGGCACGGCCAGCAGGGTTTGTGAGATGACATCCGGTGGGGTCAGCAGCATGCCCACCACAAAACATCCCACAACGACATAAGGCCGTTTTGCCACGAGATCATCGGGTGTCGTGGCACCGGTAAGGATCAACAGCACCGTGGCGATGGGAATTTCAAAAGCCACACCGAAAGCGAAAAACATCTTCAGCACGAAGTTCAGATAGCTGTTGATGTCGGGCAGCTCAACAATGCCCTCCGGCCCGACGGCGGTGAAGAACCCGAATACAAGGGGGAACACGATAAAGTACGCGAACACCGCACCGGCGTAGAACAGGATCACCGACGTAAACAGCAGCGGGAACGCCAGTCGCTTTTCATTCGCGTAGAGCCCCGGTGCGATAAAACTCCAGAGCTGGTAGAGAATCACCGGAATGGCGACGAACACCGACAGCACCAGCGCCAGTTTCAGTGGCGCAAAGAAAGGAGCGGTGATGTCGGTGGCGATCATGGTCTGACCGACCGGCAGCAGGTCCCGCAATGGCTGGGACAGCAGCAGGTAGAG
>DASSWD010000289.1:0-8051 GCA_035705335.1 Marinobacter sp.
GGGTTGAAAACATAACCCAGATACCGGGGGTGGGTGATCAATTCAATGGGCCCGTCGGGTGCCCAGCCGGTGGCGCTCTTTACCCGGTTGTAGACGGCCTGGCGCAGGCTGGGCACCTCCGGGTCAAGATAATCCCGCCGGCAGAGGCTGAGCCAGTTGAAACGTTCCAGTGAAAAAAACGGGCTACACCGGGTGACCGTTGGCCACTCGTCCAGGTCCAGCGCCAACATGCCAATCGGGTAGGTGAACTCATGGCTGACCGGCTGTTTGCGCCGGTGCCTGATGGTCCCTTCCAGCCAACCGCTGGCCATGGTTAGAGCTCCACTCCAAAGGCCTGGGTGACCCTCAGGGCGCTGCGCACGCCATCTTCGTGGAAACCGTTAAACCAGTAGGCGCCACAGAAATGGGTGCGGTTATGATTGCCGATTTCATCGTAACGCTCCTGAGCCTGTACCGCCTCCAGGGTAAAGACCGGGTGATCGTACTCGAAGCGCTTGATGACTTTGTCCGGATCTATGTCGTGGCTGCGGTTTAGGGTGACACAGAAGGTTTCTGGGGCGTTGTGGAAATTCTGCAGAATATTCATGTTGTAGGTGACGGACACCGGCTGCGTGCTGTGTTCGGGAATGGTGTAATTCCAGGCCGCCCAGGCCAGTCGGGTGGAGGGCAGCACGCTGGCATCGGTGTGCAGTACTACATCGTTTTTCTGATAGCCGATGGCGCCCAGAATCTCGCGCTCCTGATCACTCGGGTCGCCCAGCATTCTCAGGGCCTGATCGCTGTGGCAGGCCAGGATGACCTGATCAAATCGGTGGTCTTCGCCTTTCACCGTAATGGTCACACCTTCGTCATCGCGGACCACCCGATCAACCGGGCTGTTCAGATGTGTGCGGTCGCCCAGCCGGCCCATCATGGCCCGCACATAGGTGGCTGAGCCACCGCTGATCACTCGCCAGGTGGGTCGGTCGTCCACTGACAACATGCCGTGGTTGTTGAAAAACTGCAGGAAGAAACGGATCGGGAACTGTTCCAGCACGATCTCCGGCGCAGACCAGATCGCGGCGCCCATTGGCACAATGTAATAGTTCCGGAAGAAACGACTGTAATGGTTTCGGTTCAGGTACTCACCGAGTGTTTCTCCCTCGGGAATGTCTCCGGCGGCGAGGTCTGCACGGGATTCCTTGTTGAATCGCAGAATCTCCCGGATCATTTTCAGGAACGGCAGGTTGAACAGGTTCTTGCGCTGGGCAAACAGGGTGTTCAGGCTGGTACCGTTGTACTGCAGCCCGGTAGCGTGGCTGTCGACGCTGAAGCTCATGTCGCTGACTTCCGACGCAACGCCCAGTCGATCCATCAGTTTGATGAAGTTCGGATAGGTCCAGTCGTTGTAGACGATAAACCCGGTGTTTACCGGCCAGGTCTGGCCGCCGGCTTCGACTTGCTCGGTATTGGTGTGCCCGCCCGCGTAGTCGCCTGCCTCAAACAACTGCACGTCGTGCTTTTCACTCAGTAGCCAGGCTGCGGTGAGGCCGGATACTCCGGCGCCAATCACCGCAATTCGCTGACGGTCCTGGTTCATGAAGTCTTCCTTAGATCAAACGGGGTTTCAGGATTCGGCCTTGCGAGCCATGGAGGCAGCCATTCTGTCAATCAGCGGCTGGGGCAGGGCGCCCAGGGTTTTCAGCATAAACGTGAAACGGCGCGGGAATGCAATTTCCCGTTTGCCGGCGTCCAGCCCCCTATAGATCCTGCTCGCTGCGTCGTCAGCGGTAATCAGGAAGGGCATTGGAAAGTCGTTTCTGTCCGTCAACGGTGTTTTGACGAATCCCGGCGACACCACCACCACATCAATGCCCTCTCTTGCCAGGTCGGCACGGAGCGCGTGGGCGAAATAGGTCAGGGCGGCTTTGGATGCGCCATAACCTTCCGCCCGGCCGAACGGGAACCACCAGGCCGATGAGCTGACAATCACCAACGTAGCCGGCTTACCCTTGGCACGAGTCGCCCGCAACGCGGGTAGAGCTATGTCGAGGCTTCTGGCGGTGCCGACAACGTTGGTTGTCAGGTTGGCTTCGATAACATCGCTTTGATAGTCGTCGATGTCGAGGTATTCGCAAGTGCCCGCGTTCAGAATCGCCATATCCAGATCGCCGAAGTGCGTCAGCGAGTCTCGAATGGCGACCAGGTCGTCTTTGCTGGTGGTGTCGGCCCGCGCGGGCCAGACCTGTTCGGGGTTCGCCTGAACCATGGCGTCCAGCGCTTCCTGGCGGCGACCGGTCACCACCACTTTATGGCCTTGCCCAACAAGTTCCTGCGCCAGAGCCTCACCGATGCCGGACGAAGCACCGGTCAGCCAGATGTTCCGGGATTCTGCGAGCCGTTGGCTCATCCTGCTTTCTCCTTGATCCAGCGAATCACACCGCCGACCAGCGGGAGATTTTCGTACAGCAGTTGGCCGGCATCAAAATAATCCCGGTGATAGCGCACCCGGCCGTCCCGGATCTGCAGATGGCTGATGCCTTCGACAAAGACTTTGCGGCCGCCACGAATACGTTTGTGCTGAAGTTCCATGACCCAGGGGATGGTGCACCAGCTTTTCTGGACCACCGGGTCACTGAAACGGAACTGACATTTTATGACGTTGCCATAGGCCCCGGCAAAATACTCGGTGAGATCGTCCAGGCCCCGCACGTGGCTGAAGGGATCCTGAAATTCGATGTCTTCACCGTAGACTTCCTGAAGTTTGTTCAGGTTGCCCTTGTCCAGTTGGTTGAACAAATCTCGAAACCGCGCCAGTACGACGGGGACGGCCGAGTCCCGGGAGCCTACTTCGATAGCAGAGGCGGCTGTACTCATTTGCGCTTCCTCCTGATCCGGTCGAGTTCACGTGTTTCTTCCTGGATGTGAGCCGGTATCGGGTTGAGATCCCAGATAATACCCAGCTTGGATAATGCCCAAAGCCCATACCAGGTAACGTCAATTTCGTACCAACGGAAACCCTGGCGCACAGACTGTGGCCAGCGGTGGTGGTTGTTGTGCCAGCCTTCGCCCAGGGTAATCAGCGCCAGCCAGAAATTGTTTCGGCTGTCGTCCCCGGTGTCAAAGCGGCGTTTGCCCCAAACGTGGGACAGGGAATTGATGGACACGGTCGCGTGAAAGAGCACAACCGTGGATACGAAGAAGCCCCACACCAGCAGTTGGAAGCCGTTGGTGCCAAGGCCTGGTGCCCAGGCCGCCAGCGCTTCGCCAAGGGCAAAGATACCGACAGCAAACACGGCCGGTACCAGCGCATCAAACCGGTTAATGAAGCGAAGTTCTGGAAACTTCATCCAGTCACGAACCCGGCGTTCATCCATCTTGAATCCGGCATCGCAGGTGAACCAGCCCATGTGGGCCCACCAGAAGCCGCCCTGATGGGGTGAATGCAGATCTTCCGCGGTGTCGGAGTGCTGGTGATGGTGCCGATGATGGGCGGCCCACCACAGCGGCCCGCGCTGCGCGGCGCTGGCACCCAGCACGCCAAACAAGAATTGCGCCGGGCGGCTGGTTTTAAAGGTCTTGTGGGAGAAATACCGGTGGTAAAATCCCGTGATCGCAAACATGCGGATCACGAAGAAGGCAAAGGCGAACACCAGGGCAAAGGTACTAACGCCTGTAAAAAAGGCCAGGAGACACGCCAGGTGCAGACCAATAAAGGGCAGCACTCTCAGCACGTTAAAGGATCTGGATCGGGCGTCCAGGTGATCTGAACCGGCCTCAGAATCGAACCATCTCAGAATGTTTGTCAGCCAGGAAGTCACTCGGGTCATATACAACCATGTTAAATGTTACAACAGACACCAACTCAATACGCAGTGCCGCCATAATCGGTTCAGGATTGGCAGGACTCACGGCCTCTATTTTATTAGGCCATTCAGGCCATCATGTCAGGGTCTTTGAGAAAAGTCGTGGCCCGGGTGGTCGGCTGGCGGCAAAACGTGTCGGTGACGACCAGTCGGCCGATGTCGGCGCACAATATTTCACCATCCGAAATCCGGAGTTCCGCTTGTTTCTGAATGAGTGGGCCGGGGAAAGTTCCTTCTCTGTGTGGGATGGCGCGTTTGGCTTTCAGGACCCCGCGAAAGGCTGGGTGCCGTTCCCATCCGAGCACCGGTACGTGGGTGTTCCCCGGATGACGGCGATCTCTCGAGCCCTGTCTGCACACGTGACGGTAACGGCTCAAACCCGCATTGAAAGGCTGGAGCGCATGGGCACCCAATGGCGCCTGGTGGATACCGAAGGCCAGCCCCAGGGCGACTTTGACACTGTGGTGATCACTGCACCACCGGCCCAGGCCCGGGACCTTCTTGTTACAAGCGAGCTTTCATCCCTCGCACAGCAACTGGCGCAACCGGTTGAAGATGTGCTGCCTTGCTGGGCCTGCGCGGTGCAGTTCACTGAGGCGCCAAATATACCGTACCAGGCCATGCGGCCGGATTCAGACGTGCTGTACTGGGCATCTAATAACAGTCACAAACCGGGCCGGGAAGGTGGTTCTGGCCAATGGTGGGTGCTGCATGCAACTCCGGAGTGGACTAACGCACACCTCGAAACCAGTGGTGATGCCGTAGCTGAGGCTTTGGTGGCCGAGCTGTCACGCCTGTGGGGACCGCTGCCGCCGGTGCAAGAGCAGGTGGCGCACCGTTGGCTGTACGCCCGGTCTAAGCCGTCGTCGGTACCCGGGTTCCTGTGGGATGCCGAACAAAGCGTTGGGCTGGCCGGGGACTGGCTGTCTGGTGGGCGTGTAGAAGGCGCCTGGGACAGCGCCCGGCAACTGGTAAAAGCCATCAATCGGGGCTGACTATTCAACCCCGGAGCTTTCTCAAGTTCATTCCGTCAAGCTGCGGTCAGCGCCGGTATCCACTTCCGGCCGCTGGTAGAAGTGGGTGATGGTGCCGTCGCCGAATTTCGAGAAAAAGGCGCTCACATCGGTGATGCGCCTTAACGAGCGGGCTCGGGTCACCGGGTTTCTGACCAGTACCTTGATGCCGTTGAAATTGTCCTGAATATTGGAAAACCGCGCCCGCATGGTGCAGGTGACCACCCGTTCCGGCGCAATGTTCAGTTCGTCGCTCAGCCAGTGGCTGTGCCGGTTGATCGCGTCGCCGGTCAGGTCCTCCCGGGTGTCGAGGTGGTCCAGTTTGACCCGGTGGACAATACAGAAGGAATAGCTGCGCGGCTGCTTGCGCGCCACCTTCCGGAACGCTTCCCAGAAGAAGTTGTCGGTCAGGTCGGCGAAGCCGGTCATGTTGCTCAGGCAGCTGTCAATCCAGTCAAAGTTGTCCGGGTCCTCCAGCACTTCATTTATGGCTTCTCTTAACAGCCAGTCAAAGCCCAGCGCGGTTTTGTGGGCATACACCTTCCGATACATCTGGTGGCGGCTGTAAACAAAGTCTTCCAGCGCCCCCAGGCCTTTCTGGGTGATCGCCAGGCCCATCCAGGGCTCGTCCGTCTGCCAGCCAAAACGCAGGTTGCTGACCAGGTGGTCCAGGTTGAAGCCGCCAATGGTGACGGAGCTGTGAAAGCCATCCCGCAGCATGTAATCCGCCCGGTCGGCATCTATCTCGCCGGAGACGATGGACGACAGCAGGCCCATCACCAGGTGGGGTACATCGTGGTCGGACAGCGTACCGGCGATGGCGTCGGCTCCGGCGATAAACGCCCAGAACGTACGAGCATGGCGGGCGAACGCCTCGCTGGGTCTCACCGTTGTGGTCTCCATGATGCCGATGACATCCACCGCATGCAGGCCGGCGGATTCCAGATCCACGGCGCTTAGCACCTCATGGGCCACGCGAACGGAATAGTGCTCATGCTCCAGCTCCGCGGGCTCCTGATCATGGTATTGCCGATAATCCACGCCTTTCCAGAGTTCCTGAAAGCGCCCGGGGCGGGCCATCAGCTCGTGGATGCGGCGGGCCTGGGTGAACTGGTGAGAAAAGCTGGAATGGCCGCTATCGTGCAACAGGCAGCCCAGGCGGATGGTTTTCGCAAGGTAGTCGATGGCGTCGAGCTGGCTGAGGGTCAGGTCGGTCTGTTCGCTCAGTTGCCGCTCCCGCAGGTAGGCGTTGATCATTGAGCGGAACATCTGGGTGCCCACGTGCATCACGCCAATGCTGTGCAGGAAACGGGAGTGAGTAGCGCCGGGGAACACCAGACTGAGGATGTCGTTCTGGCAAATGTTGCGGAGGCGCTGGAACAGCGGGTGGTCGATTACCTGTATCTCATGGCGATACAAGGGGATACCGCCGTGAACCGGATCCATGATGAGCTTGTCATAGGCACCGAGGAGGTCATTGACCGCGCGTCGCATGGTTACAAATCTCCCAAAAAGAAGCTGGTGCCCTTGTTATATCACAGGGCCGTGCCAGAATAGGCGTAAGTAAGCCGATTTTCTCTTTATCGCTGGTAGTTTAAGGCCAACAACATGACCTCGCGCACCGAGCGCATCCTGATTATTGACGCCGACGAACGCGCCCGTAACGAATTGGCTCGCCATCTTGAAGCCAGAGGGTTTTATGTGACTGGCTCCCCCGACATCAGCGCGGCCAGGGGCCTGTTCGACGACAACCCGCCGGACGTCATTTTTGCTGACCTGCCACCAGAGGCCATCCGAGACCTGTCCCGTCGCCTGGAAGACGCTGAGAGCTTCATCCCTGTGGTTGCCTGTTCTTCCAGCACCTCCAGCGCGGACATCATTACCGCCTTGCGCGCCGGTGCTTCAGACGTGGTGCTCAAACCCTGCTGCGACGACCGCAGTGCGCTGGATGACGTGATTGGCAAGCTGTTCGACCGGGTGCGGGTTAACCGTCTGAATCAGCTATACCGGCAGGAGCTGGAAGAAGCCAACCGGGAGTTGCGCAGCGGCATCGCCGAGCTGCGGGCCGACCAGAGCGCCGGCCGCAAGGTGCAGCTGAAGATGCTGCCCGACCACGAATTCCGGGCCCAGGGCCTGAGCATCGACCACCTGATCAAGCCCTCCCTGTATTTGAGCGGCGATTTTCTCGACTATTTCCGCATCAGCGAAGACAAAGTGCTGGTGTATATCGCGGATGTGTCCGGCCATGGTGCCAGCTCTGCGTTCGTGACCGTGCTGCTGAAGAACCTTACGAACCGCTTGCAACGGAACCTGCGCCGCCAGTCCAGTGACGACATTCTGTACCCGGCTCGTTTTCTGGAGCGCATTAACGTTGAGCTGCTGGATTCCGGCCTGGGTAAACACGTGACAGTGTTTGTGGGGATCATCAGCGAAAAAGAACGCACCCTGAGCTATGCCGTCGGCGCCCATTTCCCGATGCCGATACTGTCGTTTGAAGGCGGAGAAACGCGGTTTCTGGAAGGCAGCGGCCTGCCCATTGGGCTGTTTGAAGCCCCGGAGTGGGAGGTGTACCAGGTTCCGCTGGACAAGCCTTTCCGGCTGTTTCTGTTTTCCGATGGCATCCTTGAGGTGATTCCCGAAAAGTCGCTGGATGAAAAGGAGCGCAGACTACTTGAACTCGTGTCTGGAGGTAGTCACACTATCGCATCGCTGAGTGATGCTCTGGGGCTTGGCAACATCTCGGAGCTACCGGACGATATTGCGATAGTATCGGTAACTGACACCCTACCGGGGTCAGACAACACGTCGTCGACTTAGTGGCTGTGTAAATAATGGCTGGTTACAAAATCCTGCAGGCAGAACAGCAGGGAATATACGTCCTGAAGTTTATTGGCGAAATCCGGCTGAACCTGTGTTCAACGCTGGACAATCTGGTCGAGTCCATCACGCGGGACCCACAGTTCAAGACGGTGGTGATTGACCTGACGGAAACCGAGATCATCGACAGCACCACCCTCGGTCTGTTGGCCAAGATCGCTCTGGCAGCGCATAAACAAAGCCAGTTCCTGCCCACGCTGATCTCCACCAATCCTGATATCACCCGCATCATCACCTCCATGGGCTTCGACAAGATCTTTATCATTGTGCGAGAGCCGGCTTCCCGAATTGAAGAACTCGAAGAAATTCCGGTGCT
>DASSWD010000290.1:0-15106 GCA_035705335.1 Marinobacter sp.
GAGGCTGCCAAGTCCTGGCTCGCCGACAAGGGCTACGATGTGACCATGGGTGCCCGCCCGATGGCGCGACTGATCCAGGACAAGATCAAGCGGCCTCTGGCCGAGCAGATCCTGTTCGGGCGTCTGTCGGAGCACGGTGGCGATGTCTTCATTCGCCTCAAAGGAGACGAACTGGAGTTCGATTACCAGGACGAACCGGCGGAAGCGGTCTAGAGCCGCAGCGGCCTGAAACGAAAAAGCCCCGCACGTGCGGGGCTTTTTTATGCAGATGTCACCAGAGCATTAACGGGCGCGGTAAACGATGCGGCCTTTGCTGAGGTCGTACGGGGTCAGCTCTACCTTCACTTTGTCGCCGGTCAGGATGCGGATGTAGTTTTTGCGCATTTTTCCCGAGATGTGTGCGGTTACAACGTGGCCATTGGCCAGCTCAACCCGGAACATGGTGTTCGGAAGGGTATCGATGATTGTCCCTTCCATTTCAATGACATCTGTTTTCGCCATTCAGTAAAAACCTCGCTTGGAGTGCTCGTCGGTAATTTTAAATGGCGCAATTCTGCCTGATTTCTTACCGTTTGGCAAAAATCAGCCAGTCTTGAGTTCCCGCCAGTGGCCATCCCGCAAGGCTTCGATGGGTTTGAAACGGGTTTTGTAATTCATTTTGCGGCATTCCTGTATCCAATACCCCAGGTACAGGTGAGGCAGCTCCCTGCGTTTGGCTTCCTCAATCTGCCAGAGCACCGCGAAAGTGCCGAGGCTCCGATGTTCCAGTTCCGGGGCAAATACCGTGTAGATGGCGGACAGCCCATCGTCCAGCATATCCACGGCGGCCAGGCCCACCAGCTCTCCTTCGAGGGTGATTTCCAGAAACCAGGAATCGGTAGCGCCTTCCACCAGAAACGACATGAACTGCTCGCGGGAGGGTGGATACATATCACCGTCGCGGTGGCGTTCCTCGATGTAGCGGGCGTAGAGCTGGTAATAGCGTTCGCTGAACACCGAACGAACCCAACGGCAGGTCAGGTCCTCATTCCGGCGCAGCACCCGGCGCTGGCTTCGATCAGGCGAAAAACGGTCGACATTGAGGCGCACCGGTATGCAGGCCTGGCAATGCTCGCAGTGGGGGCGGTAGTAATGGGAACCGCTGCGACGAAAGCCCAGAGCGGTCAACTGGCTGTAGAGTTTCTTGTCTACCTGGGCCCGTGGGTCAACGAACATGGTGGTGGCGTCACGGTCAGGCAGGTAGCTGCAATCGTGGGGAGGGGTGGCGAAGAAGACAAGCGTCCTGAGATTGCTCATTTACACCTCCGGTCCAGGCCATTGCCAGGTGAGCGACCAGTCTGGCTGCGCCGGTGTCCGATCAACACTTGCCCTGAGTATAGATAAAAACTCGGACCGTGGGATACATCTGGCACCCATGGTCAACAAGTGCGAGCTTTCCACCTGGCAGTCCATGATCTGATAACCCCAGTCTGCCAGTTGGTGGGCCAGGTGCACCATCAAAACCTTGGACGCATTGGTTTCCAGCGAGAACATGGATTCACCGAAAAAGCACTGGCCAATGGCCACGCCGTACATTCCACCTGCCAGGTCGCCGCGTTGGTTCCAGACTTCAATGGAATGGGCCAGGCCCAGCCGATGCAGTTGGGTGTAGGCGGCGAGCATGTCATCGGTGATCCAGGTGCCTTCAGCGCGGGTCGAGGCACACAGTCGGATAATGCGACCAAAACACTGGTCTGTGGTGATGGTAAAGCGACGTTGATTCAGTACCCGCCGAAGGCTGCGGGATACGTGGATGTCTTGCGGGAACAGCACACAGCGGGGGTCGGGGGACCACCATAAAATCGGCTGGTCTTCGCTGAACCAGGGGAAAATACCGTTGCGGTAAGCCAGTTCGAGCCGTTGCGCAGACAGATCCCCTCCCAGCGCCAGAAGCCCGTCTGGGTCATCCAGCGCCTCGTTGGCCGGCGGAAACCAGAGTTGGTCCGGGTCAAGCCAGGGGAGGGTGGTCATTCAGCGCCCGCGGGATCAATCCTGCTGGTCCAGGAACTTTTCGGCGTCCAGCGCGGCCATGCAGCCGAAACCGGCTGAAGTGATAGCCTGACGGTAAACGTGGTCGGCGACGTCACCTGCAGCAAACACGCCCGGGATGCTGGACTGGGTGGCCATGCCGTTGAGGCCGGACTGAATACGGATGTACCCGTTTTCCATGTCCAGTTGACCTTCGAACAAGCCGGTATTGGGCTTGTGGCCGATGGCGATGAACACACCGGCCAGGTCCAGGTCCTGGGTGCTGCCGTCTTCGGTGCTGCGGATGCGCATGCCGGTAACGCCGGTGCCATCGCCCAGCACTTCGTCCAGGGTGTGATTCCAGATGATGCGAACGTTGCCTTTCTCCGCCTTCTCGAACAGCTTGTCCTGAAGGATTTTCTCGGACCGGAGTTTGTCGCGGCGGTGAACCAGCGTCACCTCGTCAGCGATGTTCGACAGATACAGCGCCTCTTCCACGGCGGTATTGCCGCCACCAATCACCGCCACCTTCTGCTTGCGGTAGAAGAAACCGTCGCAGGTGGCGCAGGCGGATACGCCCTGGCCCTTGAACTTCTCCTCGGACTCTAGGCCCAGGTACATGGCAGAAGCGCCGGTGGCGATGATCAGGGCATCGCAGGTGTATTCGCCGTTATCGCCCTTGAGCCGGAACGGGCGGTTGCGCAGATCAGCCTCGTTGATGGTGTCGTAGACAATGTTGGTCTCGAAACGCTCGGCGTGCTTTTGCATGCGCTGCATCAGTTCCGGGCCCTGAACGCCGTCGTTATCACCAGGCCAGTTGTCCACATCGGTGGTGGTGGTGAGCTGGCCACCCACTTCAATACCGGTAATCAGCGTCGGGGTCAGGTTAGCGCGGGCCGCGTAGACCGCTGCGGTGTAGCCAGCCGGACCGGAGCCCAGGATGATCAGTCGGGAGTGTTTGGTTTCGCTCATGTAAATCTCACTGAAGGGTGAATCCAGAGCCGGCACCGCGTGGTGAGTGCCGGTAAGATGAAAGAAGAAAAAGGCTATCACGAAACGGCGTGGCTGCCATTCGTTTCGGCCAATCCGGCTTATAAAACCTTGCTATTTGGACAGAATGATTGGGTCAGAGCCGGGTTATTCAAGTACCGATACGGTGGTCAGCAGGTGGCGCACCCGCTCCCGGCTTTTGCCGGACTCGCCCTGTTCGAGGCGATGCTCTGCGACTGCCGGGAAGACGGCCTGAAGGTCATCGGGCAGCACATGATCCCGCCCGGCCATGAGGGCCCAGGCTTTGGCTGCTCGCAGCAGCCCGAGACCGGCTCTGGGTGACAGGCCGTAAAGCAGGCCGGGCATACTGCGGCTCTGTTCCAGTAGCCGCTGCAGGTAATCCAACAGGGCCGGGCTGACATTCACAGCCTCTACCGCTTGTTGCAGCGATTGCAATTCTGCCTGGGGCAGCAGGGTGCTCAGGCGCTCGGTGACGGATCGTCGGTCTTCGCCCTCAAGCAACTGGCGTTCGGCTTTCGGGTCCGGATAACCCAGCCGCAACCGCATCAGAAAACGGTCCAGCTGGGATTCCGGCAACGGGAAAGTGCCACCCTGTTCAATTGGGTTCTGGGTCGCGATCACGAAAAACGGTGACGGCAGCGGCCGGGTTTCCCCTTCAATGGACACCTGGCGTTCTTCCATGGCCTCCAGCAGAGCGCTCTGGGTGCGCGGGGATGCCCGGTTGATCTCGTCTGCCAGAACCACCTGGGCAAAAATAGGGCCCGGGTGGAACACCAGCCGGCCAGCCTGTTTGTCGTAGATGGAATAGCCGAGCACGTCCGCCGGCAGCAGGTCGTTGGTGAACTGTATGCGCTGATAGCTCAGGCCCATGATCTTGGCCAGGGCATGGGAGAGGGTGGTTTTGCCCATGCCCGGGATGTCTTCAATAAGCAGATGACCGCGGGCCAGAAGGCCACACAGGGCCAGCCGAACCTGAGGCTCCTTGCCAAGGAGAATGGTGTTCAGTTCCGCTACAACCCGATCGATAGTCTGCTTCATGCGTCAGTTCAGTCCCGTACCCGCTTTAGAATGTCGCCGTAGGCGTCGATGCGCCGATCACGAAGGTACGGCCAGATCCGGCGGACGGATTCCGTGCGCTGCCGATCGAAGGTGGCCATCAGCACCGTTTCATCGGTTTCGTTGGCCCGGGTCAGGAACTCACCCTGGGGGCCGCAAATAAAGCTGTTGCCCCAGAACCGGATGCCGTCACTCTGGCCGGTGGGGTCGGGTTCGGTGCCAACCCGGTTGGGTGCAATCACCGGCAGGTTGTTGGCCACGGCGTGGCCCCGCTGCACCGTCACCCAGGCTTCCAGTTGCCGGCCCTGCTCGGCTGGCTCGTCGGTGATGTCCCAGCCGATGGCGGTGGGGTAGATCAGGCAGTCGGCACCGGCCAGGGCCATCAGTCGCGCTGCTTCCGGGTACCACTGATCCCAGCAGACGAGCACGCCAAGTTTGCCCACGGAGGTCTGGATCGGGGTGAACCCACTGCGGCCATCGTTGAAAGTGGCATCGCCCGGGGTGAAATAGAATTTCTCGTAGAACCCGGGGTCGTCCGGGATGTGCATCTTGCGATACCGGCCGGCCAGGCTGCCGTCGGTCTCAAACACCAGCGCCGTGTTGTGGTAAACGCCGTTCATGCGTCGTTCAAACACCGAGCCGACCAATACGATGCCCAGTTCTTTGGCGAGGGCAGACAGCCGTTCGCTGGTAGGACCAGGAATGGGTTCGGCCAGCTCGAACACGCTGGTGTCCTCGCTCTGACAAAAATACAGGGTGGCGTGCAGTTCCTGCAGAACCACCAGTTGCGCGCCCTGGCTGGCAGCCTGGCGTACCAGGCGCTCAGAGGTGGCAAGACTGGTGGCCTTGTCGGCGCTGCAGGTTTGCTGGATAGCGGCGACGGTCAAAGTGCCGGCTTGGCTCATACGCTAACCACTCCTTCCGGAATTTGCATGGTGACACAGTGCAGACTGCCGTGTTGATGAATCAACGGCCGGCAGGGTATGGCAATCACTTCCCGGTCCGGAAACAGTGCCTCCATGATCCGGATGGCTTCATCGTCCTGGGGCACCTGGTAGACCGGCAGCAACACCGCACCGTTGATGATTAGGAAATTGGCGTATGTGGCGGGCAGGCGCTCGCCGTCTTCATCATGGATCGAATCAGGCCAGGGCAGCGCTGTAAGAGTGTAGGGTGTGCCGTCGGCCTGGCGGAACTCCCGGAGCTCCTCCTCCATAGCCTTCAGCGCGCCATAGTGCTCGTCGTCCGGGTCAGGGCATGCCACGTAACAGAGGTGATCCGGGGCCACAAAGCGGGCCAGGGTGTCGATGTGGCTGTCGGTGTCGTCACCGGCCAGGTAGCCATGGTTGAGCCACAGCACCCGATCAATTCCCAGCACTTCCGACACCATCTGTTCGATGTCGTTCCTGTCCAGTGATGGGTTGCGGGTTGGTGTGAGCAGGCACTCGCTGGTGGTCAGCAGCGTACCCCGGCCGTCCGATTCAATCGAACCGCCTTCCAGTACGAAGTCAACCGCTTGCATCGGATGTCGACCGAACACACCGGCACTGGCCAGGTGCTGGTTCAGGGCATCGTCTTTTTCCCAGGGAAACTTGCCGCCCCAGGCATTGAACCGGAAGTTCAGCAGCGCAGGACCGTCTTCGGTCAGGACGGTGATCGGGCCATGGTCTCGGGCCCAGGTGTCGTTGGCGGGCGCCGGTACTGTGATGACCCGTCCCGGCAGACCCTGCTGTACCGCGAAGTCGTTCAGCTCGCGGTCCAGTTGCTGCAGCCGGGCCACGAATTCGCAGCTGATGATCAGGTGCTGAAACCGGAGCACCGCCCGGGCGATGTCCAGAAACACGGGTTCGACGTCGGCCAGATAGCTCGCCCAGTCGGTTCCCGGGTGTGGCCAGGTCAGCATGACCGCGCTCTGGGGCGCCCATTCGGCGGGCAAGATACGTGTGGATGTCACGGTGTTCGCTGCCTCAAAGGTGAAAAGCCGCCATTCTATAGCACCGCCCAGGCCCCGTCAGTGTCCAGGCGAGCGGATATCGGGATCTTCGGATCCTCTTTTGCCGGCGGGTGTGTGGTCGACGTTGGTTCAGGGGGTCCGCTTCACCACGGTGTGCAATACCCGATTGTTCTCGAAGTAGACCACGAAGCGATCGTAATGCCATTGACTGATGGGAGGCTCGCCCACCGGGCCTTCCATGGTCCGGGGCGCGCCCCAGCGGTTGCGGACCGATTCTTCGCTCATGCCATTGGTCGGCAGCTGCAGGTCTGCCCGCTCGGCCTGGGTGCCAACCGGCACCGTAACCTGTTGTGCCTGGGCGGGTGCCCCAATGAACAGAGCGGTGGCGAACGCCAGGCCAGTCAGAGTTCTGGTGTTATGGGTCATAGGTTGTCTCCGTAATTGCCCCGGGTTCATCGTGCCACAGCACGTGGACTAAACGTAATATCAGGAAAAGATTATCAAAAATTTGGCTCAGACGTGGCAGTTTACGCTTTTTGTCGCTGGCGAATCTGCCACCGCATCACATGGCGGGCAATCTGCTGCCGGTCGCTGTCTTCAAGTTCGGTGAATTCGGTATGAACCCAGCAACCGCCGGCGCTGACAGGCTTCAGTTCAAGTACCCTTGCCACCGCCTCCGGCTGGAACATCTCGGGTGGCAGCGTCATCCGGATGGCGAGAATGTCGCCAACCTTGATGCCCGGCTGAGGGTGAAGGAACGACAGGCCACCCTCACTCAGAGTGACCTGCTGCCAGTCCTCCGGTTGCAACGGGTTTTGTTCAAAGGCGATAATGCGCGCCAGCAGATCGAGCTTGCTGTTCAGGGTTTTGAGCAGCCCGGTGACCAGCCGGTCGCGCTCCGCCAGGCTGGCCATGAGGTTCCTGAACTCGGCATCCAGGCGGCGGTAATCGGCTGTGAACGTTTCCCGGGGCGACAGGTCGAAGTCGTCCTGAACGGCTTGATCCGGTTCCGCCAGCGGGCGGACTTCAAGACCTATCCGGTCGTCGATGCGGAAGAACTCGCGACGCTCATTGGCAGATTCCTGACCCTGGGGGCTGTTGATCGGGGAGCGACCGGCTGATTTCGTGGTGCTGGATTTTGGCATCCTGACTCCGGACGGCGGGTTGATGAAGCCTTTTCAGTTTAGCAGTTTCCAGTCGCGACAGACCTGACAGCAGCAACAGGCGCCCATTACATGTTCAGACCTTTATCGTTCTACATCGGCCTGCGGTACACCGCCGCCAAGCGCCGTAACCACTTTATCTCGTTTATTTCACTGACGTCGATGATAGGGTTGATGCTCGGGGTGGCCGTGCTGATCATCGTGTTGTCGGTGATGAACGGCTTTGACCGGGAACTGAAACAACGGATTCTGGGCATGGTGCCCCACGCGACCATCCTGGGTGCCAATGGCCCGCTGAACGACTGGGAACGAATTGATGCGGCGGTGCAGGAGCACCCGCGCGTTGTGGCGGCGGCCCCGTTTATTCAGGGGCAGGGCATGGTGACCGGCGGGGGCAACGTGCGGGGTGTTCTGCTGAACGGCATTCTTCCCGAACAGGAGTCCACGGTCTCCATCATTGATAACCACTTCATCGAAGGCAGCCTGGAGGATCTGAAACCGGGCGAATTCGGCATCATCATCGGGAAACTCATGGCCAATAGTCTGGGCCTTCAGGTCGGTGACCTATTGACTGTGGTTTTGCCGGAACCGTCGGTCACACTGGCCGGTGTTTTACCAAGACTCAAACGGTTCACCGTGAAGGGCATTTTCAGCGTAGGGGCCGAGCTTGATGGCAGTTACGCGCTGATTCACATGGATGATGCGGCCCGACTGGTCCGTACCGGAGGTCGGGCAGAGGGCATTCGCCTGCTGTTCGATGATCTGTTTGCCGCGCCCCGGGTGGTCAATGAGATTGCCCGCGAGTTGCCTGGACGCTACTACGTGTCTGACTGGACGCGTACCCACGGCAATCTGTTCCAGGCCATTCGCATGGAAAAGACGATGATTGGTCTGCTGCTGATGTTCATTGTCGCCGTGGCAGCCTTTAACATTGTTTCAACACTGGTGATGGTGGTGACTGATAAAACGGCAGACATCGCTATCTTGCGTACCATGGGCGCTACACCCGGACGAATCATGCGCATCTTCATTGTTCAGGGTGCGGTGATCGGGGTGTTCGGTACCTTGATCGGGACGGCGCTGGGCATTCTTGGCGCGCTCAACATCAGCGGCTTCATTTCCTGGCTGGAAAGCGTGCTCGGGCATCAGTTCCTGAGTGCCGATGTCTATTTTATCAGCTATCTGCCATCGCAATTGAAGTGGCAAGATGTCTTTATCATCAGCGGTGCCGGGCTTGCCATGAGCCTGCTTGCAACCATCTACCCGGCGTGGCGTGCCTCCCGGGTCGAACCGGCGGAGGCTTTGCGTTATGAGTGAGATGACACCGGAATCAACCACACCCTCTGTGATCGATTGCCGGGCGGTCACTCGCACCTACAGTGAGGGGCCGGAGAATCTGACCATCTTTTCCGACATTTCACTGCAGGTGCGCCCGCGCGAAACGGTTGCCATCGTGGGCAGCAGCGGTGCCGGCAAAACCACGCTACTCAATCTTCTGGGCGGGTTGGACAAACCCTCGTCGGGGCAGATCCGGATTTGTGGTGAAGATATTCACCGTCTGTCGGAGGCTGGCCGGGCCCGGTTTCGCAACCGGCATCTGGGCTTCGTGTATCAGTTCCACCACCTGTTGCCCGAGTTTACCGCGCTGGAAAACGTCATGATGCCCTGTGCGTTGGGTGGCCTGTCGCCATCTGCGGCGCGCCCGAAGGCGGAAGCGCTGTTATCACGCGTTGGGCTTGGGCCCCGCCTGACGCACAAACCCTCTGAGCTGTCCGGTGGTGAGCGTCAGCGAGTGGCCATCGCCCGCGCTCTGGTTAATGAGCCGGACTGTGTCCTGATGGATGAGCCGACCGGCAACCTGGATGAACAGACCGGAAAGGGCATTCGCGTGTTAATCGAGGATCTACGGGATCAGTCCGGCATTGCGTTTGTCATGGTCACCCATGATATGACCATGGCGCGTAGCCTCGGACGAGTGCTCCGGCTGGAGGAGGGGCGGCTGGTTCAGGAATCCTGACGATCGGTTCGCCGGCGTCTGTGTAGCCGTTCCAGGCGCCGAAGCCGCCAGTCGGTGCGGATTTTGCGCCGCCACAGATACTGGATGACGAGATAGGACAGGCAAGCGCAAACCGTCGCCACGATCAGAGACCCGAGGTACAGCGGTACCCCAATATCGATAAGGCGGTGGCTCAACCAGTCCCAGGAAACCTCAAACTCGAAACTCAGTACCGGGCGGTCAAGCACCCAGGCGCCTACCTTGTAGTTAAAATAGAAGATCGGCGGCATAGTCAAAGGGTTACTGATCCACACCAGGCCAACCGATAAAGGCAAATTGGCGTTGAACCAGATGGCAAGGAAAGCCGCAGCTACCATCTGAAACGGCATGGGAATAAAACAGAACCAGACGCCCACCAGAAAGGCCCGGGCCACGCAGTGGCGATTGATGTGCCACAGGTTCGGTTCATGCAGGATATCGCCCAGAAAGTGTAACGACCGGATGGAACGGACCTTCTCCGGTGAGGGCAAGTACCGCTTCATGAACTTCTTGGGCATAGGAAGTTCGGCCTGTGGTGGTGCATTGAAACAACACGGTGGGTGGTAAACCGACCGCGTTATAATTAGGGAGGACAAGGAATGTCCCGAACCAGAATGGAGCATCCCGCTCAGGCGGCAACAGTCCCTTGGCCCTGGCTGGCGATGTCGTTCACTAGCGGCGTCATAGTACTGTATGCCTTGCCCGCCTTGCCACCCTATTTCTTAATCCTGATCATCAGCGTTCTGGCGGCGATACTGGCACTGGTGCCCGTATCGGGGGCCGGATTGTGGCTGCCGCGGTGGGGCCGCTGGTCCCTGTGGACGGCGGCATTCGCTGGCCTGGGCCTGGCCTGGGCTGCTGTGCACTCCGGTGTCCGCCTCGACCAGCAACTGCCCGAGCACCTGGAAGGCGAAAAGATCAGCGTGAGGGGGTATCTGTGTAGCCTGCCGCAGCCCGGGAGCTTCAAAAGCCTGCGGTTCAACTTTTGCGTGCATGACTGGCCCGAATTGGTCTTGGTCGGCCCGGAAGACCGTGATCGCCTGCCGGAGCGGCTGCGCCTGGCGTGGTATGGGGCCCGCGAAGGGGGGCTGCCGGGCAATCTTCTGGAGCTGGTGGTTGTTCTCAAACGCCCGCACGGGCAGGTGAACCGGCATGGGTTCCGGTACGAGGACTGGTTGTTTCGCCATCATATTGGCGCTACGGGCAGCGTTCGTTCGGTTGCGCGGGCGGATGATGTGCCCTGTAATTGGGTTTGCACCTACCATCAGGTCTACGCTGACGTGGCAAGGGCGGTTGACCGGCAATTCGCCCGTGCTGATCAGTTGGGGCTGATAGCGTCGCTGCTGATTGGTAACCGGGCGCACCTGACCGATGATCACTGGCAGACCCTCAAAGCCACCGGCACCATTCATCTGGTGGCCATATCCGGACTGCACCTCGGTTTGCTGGCTGCCGTGCTGGGACTGCTGGCCCGCGCGCTCATGGTGTTGGTGCCGGCGGGCCGTCTGAGCGAACGCCGCCGTCGGCAATGGGTGTTGGCGATGGTGTTGGCTGGCTGCAGTGCCTATGCGCTTCTGGCGGGATTTTCGGTACCCACCCAGCGCGCGTTGATCATGGTGGCGTCAGCCAGCGGCTACTGGCTGTTGGCCCGACAATCCAGCCCATGGCGCCCGTTTATCATGGCGCTGGTGCTGATTCTGCTAATTGACCCTCTGGCGCCCCTGGATCAGGGTTTCTGGCTGTCGTTCGGGGCGGTGGCGATTCTGGTGCTGGCGTTTGCCGGGCGACTGGGTGCGCCCGGCTGGTTGCGGGGGCTTGTGTTGGCTCAGTTCGCGATTTTTGCGGCGCTCTGGCCGATCCTGGTCTGGCATGGGCAATCCCAGCCGCTGGCGGGATTTCTGGCGAATCTGGTCGCCATTCCCTGGGTGTCGCTGGTAGTGATGCCCCTGCTGTTCCTGTTGGGGCCCCTCGCGTTTGTCGTGCCCGCGGGGGTTCAGGGGCTGATCCAGGTCACGCTCGACAGCGTTCTGGCCGCGCTCTGGCATTGGCTGGTCTGGGTTGGCGGCCTGGAGTGGCCTGACTTGCCACAGTTTCCACTGGGGGTGTTGGCCGCTCAGGGTGTGCTGGTGCTGCTGATGTTACGGGTGCCGGAGCGCGGTTTCCGACAGGCGGCCGGGCTGGTGTTGGTCATTGGCTGGGCAAGCGCGATTTTGTCCCCGGCAGACGCCAGGCCCCGGGCAGAGCCGCCGGTGATCACGGTGTGGGATGTGGGGCAGGGGCTGTCGGTGCTGATTCGCGATGGTCAGCGTGCGGTGTTGTACGACACCGGTCCCGGTGTGCCGGGTGTCTTCTCAGCCGCTGAATCGGTGTTGTTGCCCGGTCTGCAAGGGCGGGGCATCGGCATTATCGATCTGCTGGTGATCAGTCATGCGGACAGCGATCACGCGGGCGGTCTGTATGGTCTCGTACCTGCGCTCGACATCCGGCGTGTGGTTAGCGGGGAACCGGTTGAGGCAGCCGCCGCCTTTCCCGCACCCCGCCCGGTAGGCCCTTGCCCGACCGAACCCGTGGTGCTGGAGCGCCTTGAACTTCATTTCTGGCAATCGTCAAGCGCCGATGACAGCAATGATGCCTCCTGTGTGATGGTCGTTATGGACACCGCCAGTGGCTCGCAGGTGTGGCTCCCCGGGGATATCGGCCGGTCAGTGGAGGCCGAACTGCTGGCCGACCGCCCGGATCTTCTGAACGGGCGGGCCGAAGGTGGCCGCTATGTTGTCGCGCCCCATCACGGCAGTAATACCTCGTCATCTCGCGCGTGGGTCAACGCCCTGGTGCCGGAGGCGGTGATCTACACGGCGGGATACCGGCACCGGTATGGTCATCCCCATCCGGACGTGCTCGCGCGTTATGACGCGGTCAACAGCCGTGCCTTCAGTACAGCCTGTTCCGGCGAGCTGAATCTGACCTTCGGCCCGGAACAGGTCACGGTGACCGAAGCACGGGTCGCCGCACCCTTCTGGATTCACCGCCCCGGGCCGGTCCGTGACCTGTGTAAAAGTCCGTGACAATCCGGGTGTGGCCTGACCGGGCAGCTATGCTAAAGTAGCGCGGCTTGTCATGAATCAGGGAGATCAAGCGTGTTCGAGCTGTTGAAAGCCGGTGGCATCCTGATGGTGCCGATTGTTGCCTGTTCCATCCTGGCCCTCGCCATCATTCTGGAACGTTTCTGGACCCTCCGCCCGTCCCGGGTCGCACCGCCGCAGTCGGTGAACGAGCTCTGGCGCTGGATCAAGAAGAAAGAACTCAACGGTCGCAAGCTCAAGGCGCTGCAGGCATCCTCGCCGCTGGGCCGAATCCTTGCCGGTGGCCTGATCAACGCCAAGCACGGCCGCGATATCATGAAGGAGAGCATCGAGCACGAAGCCAGCCAGGTCATTCATGAGCTCGAGCGGTTTCTGAACCCATTGGGTACGGTTGCGGTGATTGCACCGCTGCTGGGGCTTCTTGGTACCGTGATCGGCATGATCAAGGTGTTTGCCGAGATCCAGCTGGCCGGGGTCGGTAATGCCGGCAACCTGGCCGGAGGCATCTCCGAGGCGTTGATCACCACCGCCGCCGGTCTGACCGTTGCCATTCCCGCGTTGATCTGCCATCGCTACTTCATCCGCCGTGTTGACGAGCTGGTCGTCGGCATGGAGCAGGAGGCCATCAAGCTGGTGGAAGTGGTCCACGGTGACCGCGAAATCGATGTCGAAGGAGCCTGAACCCCGTGAAGTTCAAGCGCCAGAGAAGCCAGGAGGTCGGCGTCGACCTCACCCCGTTGATCGACGTGGTGTTCCTGCTGCTGATTTTCTTCATGGTGTCGACCACCTTCACCCGGGAAAGTCATCTGCAGGTTGACCTGCCGGAGGCCAGCGGTGAACCGGCAACGCCTGCCACGGCAGAACAGATTGATGTGGTGATCGACGCTCAGGGTCAGTACTTTCTGAATGATCGGCCGCTGGTCAACAACCGCCGTGAAACCCTGGAGCGGGGCATCCGTGAACTGGCCGCCGGCAATAACGATTTGCCGTTCATCATCACCGCGGATGCCAGAACCCCCCACGAGTTCGTGGTCCGGGCCATGGATGCCGCCGGGCGCCTGGGCTTTTCGAAACTGAGCATTACCACCGAACGAGAGGTTGAAAACCCGTGATGCAACCGAGGCCGGAGCCACTCAAGGCACCGCCCACTGGCAGTTGGCCAACCTACAAACGGTTGCTCGGCTACGTCAGACCCTTCTGGCTTGCTTTCTCCCTGGCCGTATTCGGCAATATTATTTACGCCGCTGCGTCGACCGGTATGGCGGCGGCGATGGAGTTCGTGATTGCTGCCATCGAGAACCCCACCGAGCAGAACCGCCTGACGCTGACGGGGTTGATCGTCGGTGTGTTTGCGCTGCGCGGTGTGGGTACCTTTTTCAGTCAGTATTTCATCAGCTACGTCGGCCGGCAGGTGATCAACGCGCTTCGCAACGATGTGTTCGACCGGCTGATGACATTGCCATCCCGGTATTTTGACGATAACGCGTCCGGCCGGCTGGTGTCGAAGCTGACCTTCAACGTGGAGCAGGTGGCCGAAGCGTCTACAAACGCCATCACCATTACCCTGCGCGAAGGTCTCACCATCGTCGGGCTGCTGGGCTTCATGCTGTACACCAACTGGAAGCTGACGTTGGTGTTTTTGACGGTCGGCCCGTTGATCGGGGTGGTGGTCAGTTACGCGAGCAAGCGGTTCCGCAAGATTTCCCAGCGTATCCAGGGGTCGATGGGCGACATTACCCACGTGGCGTCTGAATCGATTTCCGGGTACCGGGTGGTCCGGACTTTCGGGGGTGAAGACTACGAGCGGGAACGGTTCCGTGATGTCAGCGCCCGTAACCTGAAGCAGAGCCTGAAAATGGCCTCTACCCAGGCGATCAGTATCCCCGTCATCCAGGTGCTGGTGGCGATTGCCATTGCCGCTCTGGTGTGGACCATGCTGGCGCCTGAAATCCGGGGTGAAATGACCACCGGGCAACTGGTGGCGTTCATTACCGCCGCGACCACCATGGCCAAGCCGATTCGGCAGGTGACCTCGGTGCACGCCAATATCCAGAAGGGTGTGGCTGCTGCCTATGACGTTTTTGAGACCATGGATGAGGCACCGGAAGCAGACCGGGGCACCTACGCACCGGACCGGGTTGAAGGGCGCATCGAGTTTGACCAGGTGTGCTTTCGTTACCGGGACCAGCTCGATAACGTTCTCGACCACATCAGCCTGAATGTTGAGCCGGGCCAGAGTGTGGCCCTGGTTGGACGATCCGGCAGCGGTAAATCCACGTTGGTCAGCCTGCTGCCCAGATTCTACGAATTCACCGGCGGCGACATCCGCATAGACGGTCACTCCCTGCGGGAATTCAGCCTGCGCTCACTGCGCGAACAGATTGCGCTGGTCAACCAGAACGTGGTGCTGTTCAACGACAGCATTGCCGCCAACATTGCCTACGGCGACCTGCGCAATCACAGTCGGGAAGAGATCCTGCAGGCGGCGGACAAAGCGCACGCCCTGGAGTTCATCGAACGGATGCCAGAGGGGCTAGACACCATGATCGGCGACAACGGCGTTATGCTCTCCGGAGGGCAGCGCCAGCGTCTGGCCATTGCCCGGGCCATTCTGAAAGACGCGCCAATTCTGATTCTGGATGAAGCCACCTCGGCCCTGGATACCGAGTCTGAACGTCACATTCAGGAGGCCCTCGAAACGGTGATGCAGGGTCGTACCACTCTGGTCATCGCCCATCGGTTGTCGACCATCGAAAAAGCCGACCGAATTCTGGTGATGGACAACGGGCGAATCATC
>DASSWD010000291.1:0-10458 GCA_035705335.1 Marinobacter sp.
TCGGCGTAGCGCTTTTTCTTGTCCTCGGGCAGGTCAACACCACCCAGGCGGAAGTCCCGCAGGGTGTTCGCGATGGCTTTGCGCTGGGCTTCGCTCAGATCCTTGAAATCGTCCCGGGCGGCCAGCTTTTTGTAGGCTTCGCACAAGGCCTCGTTCTGGCTGATCTCGGTGCTGTATTCGGTCAGTTTTTCCAGACAGTTCTTATATACCTTGCGCAGGTCGTCGCTGTTCTTCACCCCGTTCAAATGGGAGATCACCGACCAGGCGTTGCTGAGATGGTTCTCCAGTTCCTGCATGGGCTGGGCGAGGGTTTCCCAGGTCGGCTCGTCCTGCTGGGCCAGTTGCTGGATCTTGACCCGGTTCTCACTGAGAATCTGGTCGATGGCCGTTTCCATGTGCTCGGTGCGGATGTGGTCGAACTTCGGCAACAGGTCGTCTGTCAGTAGCGGGTTATTCATAGGTCCCCTTCTCAGCCGTTCGTTAATGAGATAGCTTGCTCCAATCTACGGGGTGCAGGTGGGGGATGGCTTTCAGAAACTCTGCGGAGCCAGGGATGGCGGAGCCGAAGCGCCACATGGATGTGCCGCAAGGAGCGTGTTTCTGAAAGCCATCCCCCACCTGCACCTAGCACCGTGTTTGGCAGCTTTGAGGTTATATGTAATGGCGAATGTACGTTCACACAAGGGTATCACACCAACATTCGGCGAACGGACCTGGGTGGATCAGAGTGCCGTGGTGATTGGCGACGTCACCATGGGCGACGACTGCTCCGTGTGGCCGATGACCGTGATTCGCGGCGACATGCATCACATCCGCATCGGCAGCCGCTGCAGCATCCAGGACGGCTCGGTACTGCACATCACCCACGCCAGCAACTACAACCCCGGCGGCCACCCGCTGGTGATTGGAGACGACGTCACCGTCGGCCACAAGGCCCTGCTGCACGGCTGCACCATCGGCAGCCGGGTGCTGTTGGGCATGGGCTGCACGGTGATGGACGGCGCCATGGTGGAAGACGAGGTGATCATTGGTGCCGGCACCCTGGTGCCGCCGGGCAAGACCCTGGAATCCGGCTACCTGTATGTGGGCTCTCCGTGCAAACAGGCCCGGGCACTGACCGAAAAAGAGCGGACGTTTTTCCGATACACCGCCGCCAACTACGTGAAACTGAAAGACGAGTACCTTACCGAAGGTTCATAGAAAACACGGGTAGTGGTCTGAAGCACCGGCCCTGTCCGTATGTTTCCCTGCTGTGACAAGCCGGGAGGCCATTGTGGACCAGACTGATACCGAATACCGACGTGCTCTGTTGTACCTTCGCGTTGCGGGCTTCGAGGCCGGCCCGGCTGCCCACGCCCGGCTGAAACATCTGGCCCATCAGCACCGGTTCGCCGACGACCAGCCCCAGAGCTTGCTGCGCACCGTGCACGGTCAGTTTTCACTGCAACAGAACAACCCTCTGGCGCGCCCGCCTGCCATTACCCGGGGCCATATTGGCTATGGCCGAGACTGAGTCACGCTGGCAGCCTGTTGCCTGGCGCCGGCGTGCTACTCTCGCGACGCTGGTACTGGGCCAGACCGCGGCGGCCGTCTGGCTGCTGACCCGGAGCCTGCCCGCTGCCACGGACGGGGTTATCGGCCCGGTGCTGCTTGCTGTCTCCGCCATTCTGTTTACCTGGATCGGACTGGGGTTCTGGACCGCGGCCTTCGGGTTTCTGATTCTGCGCCGGGGCGGCGATCCTTTCAGCCTTGCCCAACGCGCCCCTGACACTGGCAGCATCGACCACACATCGGCGCCCGCGCAACGGGTGGCGGTGGTCATGCCCATTTGCCATGAACCGGTACAACAAACGCTCAGCAATCTCAAAGCCGTTTATCAGGATCTTGAACACCAGGGCGCGCTGCTACCTTTTGACTTCTATGTGCTGTCTGACAGCCGCGATCCCGAGGTCTGGCTGGAGGAGCGGGCCGCCTGTGCGGACCTCGCCAGCCGGCTGGGCGCCCGGGGCCGGCTGTTCTATCGCCGCCGCCGGATCAATCTGAAGTACAAGAGTGGCAATATCGCCGATTTTCTGCGTCGATGGGGCTCCCGTTACCGCTACATGATTGTGCTGGACGCCGACAGCCTGCTGTCTGCCGATGCCATGGTCCGTATGCTGGGGTTGATGGAACAGAACCCCAGGGTCGGCATTCTGCAGACAGCGCCGAGACTGGGCCGGGCCCGGACCCGATTTGCGCGTTTGCAGCAATTCGCCAGCCGCGCCTACGGGCGCATGTTCAGCGCCGGCCTGGCGGCGCTGCAACTGGGTGATGCCAACTACTGGGGCCATAACGCCATTCTGCGGGTTGAGCCGTTTATGGCCCACTGTGGTCTGCGGCAACTGCGGGGGCTTGGTCTGTTCCGGGGGCCGGTGTTGAGCCACGACTATCTGGAATCGGCGCTGATCGGCCGCGCCGGTTATGAGATCTGGCTGGAGCCCGCGATCGCCGGAAGCTACGAGGAATCCCCGCCCACCCTGGAGGACGACCTGATCCGGGACCGGCGCTGGTGCCGGGGAAATCTTCAGCACCTGGTGCCGTTACTGACCCTGGGTGGTCTGCGTTTCGCCCACCGGCTGGCGCTGCTGACAGGCATTCTCGCCTATCTGGCGTCGCCGCTTTGGCTGCTGTTCCTGGGCCTGTCCGGATACCTGGCGATGGTAACGCCGTCCGCTGAACCCGCCTTGCCGGGCTTAATGGCGGCGACCGCCAACGGCGCCTGGTCGGCCGCCGACACCGCCTTAGTCGCCCTGACCGTCACCATGCTGCTGGGCCCGAGACTTCTGGCTCTGCTTGACCAGGCATTGGCAGGCCGGCTGCACCGCTTTGGCGGAGCCTGGCGACTGGCCGCCAATACCTTGATTGAGACCCTGGTGTCGCTGGTGCTGGCGCCAATCCGGATGATCACCCACACCGGTCATGTCATTGGCGCACTGACCAATCGCACCCTGCGCTGGCAGGGGCAGAACCGTAGCGGGGTCCGGAGTTTTCAGGATGCGCTGCGGTATTACGTGTGGCCCGCCCTGGCCTGTGCCGGCGTGCTGGTACTCTCGCATTGGCACCACCCGGAACTGACCCCCTGGGTGTTGCCGGTCGCCGGCCCGGTGCTGCTGGCTCCCATCATGTCTTTGTGGCTGGCCGCTTTGGTCGGTGAACGCTGGATGACGGTCCCTGAACACCTGGACCCACCGCCGGTGATGAGCCTGGCTGAACCCGGCCGACCGCTGGGCTGGCGCTGGCCGGCGCTGAGCTGGTTTGAACAGGCGGTGCTGTTGCCGGCACCTGCCGGGTGCCCGCAACGACGACCCGGTCACCCGGGCAGTCGGAAACAGCAACACCTGGCCTCGCTGATTGAGCGTTGCGTCAAAGCCGGCCCCGAGGCCGTGACGCCCGCCGAACAGAGCCTGGTGTGTGAGCACCCGGACGCCCTGCAGCGATTGCATTTTGCGGTCTGGCATGCCGAGGCCGGTTCGCCCTGGGGTCTGGTGCTTGCGCGTTTGAGTCAAACTCTGGACAGCCTGGACACAGGCATTCCGGACCCGGTTATTCACTCAAAGGAGCCCACATGGATCGGCGTCGCCTCCTGAAGCTGGGGCTGGCCCTCTCAGCCAGTCTGCCGCTGAGCCTGTCCGGGGTGGGGCGTGCCTTGGCCGTCACCCCGGCCGGCACCCCGGCAACCACGCCCGCGAACCCTGGCACCCCGTTCAACCTGGCATGGCTCAGGGATCACGCTCGCCAGTTGGCGGGCCAGGATTATCAGTCACCCTCGACAACCCTGCCAAAGCCGCTACAGGGGCTCAGTTGGGACCAGTACCAGGCCATCCGCTATCGGCCCGATCGCGCGCTCTGGAGCGACCGTAACAGCGCGTTCCAGCTGCAGTTCTTCCACATGGGGCTGTTTTTCAGGGAGCCGGTGTACTTCCACGAGGTGGTCAATGGCCGCGCCTTCCCGATTCCCTATCAGGGCGACCATTTCGACTATGGCGATATTGACGGGCTGGAGGACCTGCCGGACAGTCTGGGGTACGCCGGCTTCCGACTGCACTTTCATCAGGATTTTGACCGGGATGTTGCAGCATTTCTGGGCGCCAGTTATTTCCGCGCGGTCGGCGAGTCCCGGCAGTACGGCCTGTCTGCCCGGGGTCTTGCGGTGAACACCGGCCTGCCGGAGCCGGAGGAATTTCCCCGTTTCCGGACCTTCTGGCTGCAACGGCCCGCCGACGGCGACCTGCACCTGACGGTTTACGCGCTGCTGGATTCCCCGAGCGTGACCGGTGCCTACCGGTTCGTAATTTACCCCGGCGCCAATCTGTTGATGGATGTGGACGCCACCCTGTTCCCCCGTCAGCCCCTGGAACGGTTCGGCATTGCGCCCCTGACCAGCATGTACCAGACCGGTGAGAATAACCGGCGCATGGCCCACGACTGGCGCCCGGAAATACACGACTCCGATGGCCTGGCGATCTGGAACGGCGCCGGCGAGCGCATCTGGCGGCCGCTGTCTAACCCCGCGAACCTTGCCGTGAACCACTTCGTGGATGAGAACCCACGGGGCTTCGGGCTGTTGCAACGGGACCGAAATTTTGCCAACTATCAGGACGACGGCGTGTTCTACGAGCAACGGCCGAGCCTGTGGGTGACGCCCCGGGGTGACTGGGGTGAGGGCGCCGTCGTGCTGGTTGAGATTCCCACCCGGGATGAAACCTTCGACAACATCGTCGCCTTCTGGAACCCGGCCGAGCCCTGGCTACCGGGGCAGAACTACCCGGTCTCCTACCGACTGACCTGGGGCGAGCAGATGCCGGACCAGAACCCGGAACTGGGCATCGTGAAGGCCACCCGCACCGGCATTGGCGGCGTGGTGGGCCAACCGCGGGAATACTTCTCCTGGCGATTCGCCGTGGATTTCGCGGGCGGCAGCCTATCCATGATGGACCGCCATGCCGGCGTTGAGGCGGTGGTCAGCGCCAGTCGGGGCAGGGTGGAGCTGATATCGGCCCGGCCGCTGCATGCCATCGATGGTTTCCGGGCGATGTTTGATCTGGTGCCGGACGACAGCACCGACCCGATTGATCTGCGCCTGTACCTTCGCCTGGGCCCCCAGGCGCTCACGGAAACCTGGCTGTATCAATACCATCCGCCAGCGCCGGAGGCACGTCCGATTATATGACCACCCTGATCCTGCTGCTGATTGTCAACGGACTGTTGCTGGTGCCCGCACTGGCGACGCCCGGCCCGCTCCCCTGGCTGGCCGTGGAAACGCTGATAGTCTGGCTCCTGATGACCGGTATGCCCCGTTGGCGACGGCCACTGGCCACCGGGCTGGGCACGATTTACGCCGCTGTCCTCGCTCTGGTCGCGGCCGATGCCCTGATCCGGCAAAGTCTGGGGCGGGGTCTGAACGTTTATCTGGAAACCAGCGCCGTTGGCGACACCTGGCACTTGCTGCACACCAACCTCGGGATGCCCGTTGCGGTGTTGCTGGTGATCGCGTTACTGGCCATCCTGGTGTTGGCAGCCGCGCTGTTCCGGGCACTGATCCTGCGACTCAGCCGCTACCCAATCCTGCCCCGCCGCCCCTTCTGGCAGGGGCGGGGGCCGATCCTTGCCGGAGCGCTGGCGCTGGCGACGTTCACTGGCTGGGCTGGCTTGCCCAGTTCCGGCTTCCTGGCCCATCAGGCTTCGTTGGCCGTGCACACCCATGCGGCGGCACAGGCGTTCCGGGCCCAGCTTGCGGAAGAACCGGCGTCATCCCTGCAGCCAACCGCCCTGGAGCGCGTAGCGGAGGTGGATGTCATTCTGGCGTTTATCGAATCCTATGGCATCAGTGGCCTGACCGACGATCGCTACCGCCCGGTCCTGAAACCGCGGCTTGACACCCTTGGCGAGCAACTGGAACGGGCCGGGCTCACCGTTGCCACTGGCAGACTGCGATCGCCGGTTCAGGGCGGGCAATCCTGGCTCGGGCACCTGTCAGTGCTGAGCGGCCACTGGATCAACAGCCAGGTGGCCTACGAAACCTTTCTGGCCAGCGATTACCCCACCCTGATCGACGATTTTCGCGCCACCGGCCATCAAACCCTGGCGGTCATGCCCGCGATTACCGAGCCCTGGCCTGAAGGCCAGCTGTTTGGTTACGACCGAATTTACGACCACAATGATCTGGGCTATCAGGGGCCATCGTTCAACTGGGTCACCATGCCGGATCAGTATACCTGGCACCGATTCGAGCGGTTACGGCAAAGCACCGATGCGCCGATATTCGCCGAGCTGGCCTTGATCAGTAGCCACGCTCCATGGGTGCCGATCCTGCCGGTTCTGGATGATTGGAAGGAGCTTAACAACGGTCAGGTATTCCAGCAGTGGAAAGGCGCCGGCGAGGCGCCGGTGTCGCTCTGGCAGGACCCGGAACGGGTACGGGAGCACTACATTCGAGCCATCGACTACGCACTGGCCGTGGCCGGCGGCTATGCCGAACGCTATCTGGCCGGTGAAGACCACACCCTGCTGTTCATACTGGGCGACCACCAACCCGCGCCGTTGATCACCGGAGAGGACGCCAGCCGCGATGTCATCGTGCACGTGATCAGCGCCGATCCGGCCCTGGTGGCACCGTTCCTGTCCGGCCAACTGCCAGGGTTCCAGGCCGGCACCCTGCCGGAACTGGACCGCGACGGCGTGCCCATGAGCCGCTTCCGGGGCTTCCTGCAGCGGCATTATGGCGCTGACGAAGGTACGCTTAAGGGTGGATTTGATGTGGGTCAAAATCCGGCCACAGAACCCCGCTCCGACTCTTGAAATTACCTCGGGCGATCCTACATTCGGGAATAGCAGACGTTCACGGAGACCATCCGGCTGGCGCCACCGGCATGGAGCTGTTCCGCGAGCGAAGCTGATGAACATCTCAGGTTCGACATCGTGATAGGAGGAGTTCCCATGAACAACATTACCCGCTGGAATCCGTTCAGCGAATTCGAAGACATGATGAACCGCTACAACCGGGTGCTCGGGCTGACCCGCCCTACCAGCGAGCGCGAAGGCAAAGACCTGTTCAGCCGCAGCGACTGGGCACCGGCCGTGGACATCAAGGAAACCCCGGAAGCCTTCATGGTTGAGGCGGAACTGCCGGGCATGAGCAAAGACGACGTGAAAGTCACCGTGCACGACGGCGTGCTCACGATTCAGGGCGAACGCAGGCACGAGGAAGAAACCCAGGACAAGAAGCACCACCGCATTGAGCGGGTATACGGCAGCTTCCTGCGCCGGTTTACCCTGCCTGACAACGTCAACGAGAACAACGTGAAAGCGGCGTTCAAGGACGGTGTTCTGTCACTGACCCTGCAGAAAGCCGAGCCCAAAGAACCCAAGGCCATTGAAGTCGAAGTGCATTGATCGTCCGCGGGCGATGCCGCCCGCACCGGAACGCTGACCGGGCCTCAGTGCCCGGCGGCGGCTTTTTTCTCTGCGCCGGCGTTCGCCAGGGCTTCGGCGTAAGCCGTGCTGCGGCGATGCTGTGAGATCCGGTCCAGCATGGTCTGGCCGTGCTCGTTTTCGGCGTTCAGGTCTCGCCCGGCGGCCACAAAGAACCCCACAAAACGCTCGAAGTCCTCAGCACGCATGGCTTCATAGGCCTTGTTCAGCACGAAATAATCCGCGTTGATACTGGCGTCCCAGGGCGTCAGGTCGAGAAAACTGCGCACCCGCTCGTCACTCCACTCTTCCCCGATGACTTTTGGCTTGTCTGGTCCGGCCACGGCTATCTCCTGAACAATACTGAATGAGGCGCACAGTATAAGGGTTTGAAACCGCAGGAGTTAGTTGAATCCAGCATGAGAATCTGCGCTGCGGGCATAAGCCGGCCCTAAGGCAGTATTTCCAGTGGCAGCTCTTCGGTGGGCAGGCTGTCGCTGCATGCCGGGTCCCGGATGGCGATTTCCACCCGCCGGTTCAGGGCGCGGTTTTCCGGGCTGCTGTTGTCCGCCAGCGGGCGGGTCTCGGCGCGGCCGGCGGCCACCACCCGATCAGCGTCGATGTCGCGGCTGAGCACCAGTTCGTGCACCACAGAGACCGCACGGGCGGCGGACAGATCCCAGTTGGAGCGATAACGGTCGCTGGTGATCGGCCGGTTGTCGGTGTGCCCGGAGACCACCACATCGCCGGTACAGGCGGATAACACCTCCACCACCCGTTCGATGATCGGGATCATCTCCGGTTTGATGGAGGCATCGCCGGAGCGAAACGTGGCTTCCTCTGAGAACCGGATCACCACCTGATCCTCATCGTAGTTCACGTTCAGGGTCTCGGCCGCCACTTCCGGTTCCAGCTCGGTAATCAGCCGGCTCGCCAGGTCAATCACGCCCGGCTGGATCTGCCGGATGTCGGATTGCTCTGCCCGCTCATCAATCAGTTCCGGCTGGTCTTCCAGGGTGTCCGTGGGCTCAGGCAGCGAGACGGTATCCGACTCCACCAGGGTAATCGGGGAGCCGCCAATATCCTCGGACACCACGTTACTGGAGCCAAAAGCCAGTGCCATCGAGTTGGCCATGGCCCGGTATTTCTCCAGGTCCATTTCGGCATACGACAGCAACAGAATGAAAAAGGTCAGCAGCAGGGTGGCGAGATCGGCAAAGGTCACCAGCCAGGCCGGCGCGCCCCGGTTGTTCCTGGCTTTCCTCACCGACCGCGCCAGGGGCAAACCTCAGCCCTCCCGCTCGGGTGCCGGGGCCAGGTTGGTGCGGTGCTCCGGCGACACGTAGGACGACAGCAGTTCGGTCATCACCCGGGGATTCTCACCACGCATGATGCTCTTGATGGAGGTGACGATCAGCATCTGGTTGCGAGCATCATCCTCGGCCTTGAGCTGCAGCTTGTCGGCCAGCGGCAGGGCAATCAGCTGGGCAATAAACGCGCCGTAGAGCGTGGTGAGCAGCGCGATCGCCATGGCCGGGCCGATGGAGGAGGGGTCGTCGAGGGTGTTGAGCATCTGCACCAGGCCCACCAGGGTTCCGAGCATGCCGATGGCCGGCGCCGATTCGCCAATCCCGCGGAACACCCGCTCGGCCACATCGTACCGTTCGGCGGTCTGCTGGCTTTCCTGCAGCAGGGCGTCTTCCACCAGTTCCGGCGGATGGCCGTCTACACACAGGTTGATGGCTTTCTGCAGAAACTCATTGTTGGTGTTGTGGTTTTCCAGGCCCAGTATGCCGTCCTTGCGCACCAACCGGGCCAACTGGCCCACCTCCCGTACCAGTTCCGCCGGGCGGGGCAGGCGGTCAGTAAAGGCGGCGTTGAACGCCAGCCGGAACGCACTGACCACCGAGGGCATCCGGAACTTGATCAGGGTGACAGCAACGGTGCCGCCCAGCACCAGAGCGAGGCCAGGCAGATTCAGGAAGGTGAGTGCTGAGGCGTTGGCCAGCATCGACAGAATGACGATCAGGATACCGGCCAGCAGTCCGACGAGCGTGAGAATGTCCATAGCCACCTCTGGTTGACTGGCCGTATCAGGGGCCTCAGTCGGTTCGTATAGCCGCAATCACCGGCGCCGTTTCGGGCCGTACCCCGCGCCACAGGTAAAACGATTCCGCCGCCTGTTCCACCAGCATGCCCAGGCCGTCAAACACCTGCCGGGCGCCCTGTTCCAGCGCCCACTGATTGAACGTGGTCACGTTCAGAGAATACATCATGTCGTAGACCACGGTAGCCTCGCCGATCACACTGGCGGGCACGGGTGGCAGGTCGCCCTGCAGGCTGGCGCTGGTGCCGTTGATGACCAGATCGAACGGTCCGACCGCCTGTTCAAACCCGCAGGCAGACAAGCCAATGCCACCCCGGGTGGCGCTGAACAGTCGCACCAGCGCCTCGGCCCGGGCCAGGGTCCGGTTGGCGATGGTGACGCTGGCCGGGTGTTCCGCCAGTATCGGGCCGAGCACACCGCGCACCGCCCCGCCGGCGCCAAGCACCAGAATTCGGGCACCGGTGAGCGCGACACCGTAATTGCTCTTAAGATCCCGCACCAACCCGACGCCATCTGTGTTATCGGCCACCAGCGCGTCTTCTTGATCAAGAAACAGGGTATTGGCGGCGCCGGCCTTTTCCGCACGGGGGGTGCGGTGATCGGCCAGAGTCCAGGCCTGCTCCTTGAAGGGTACGGTGACGTTCAGCCCTTTGCCGCCCTGGCGGAAAAACGCCCGCACGGTGCCGTTGAAGTCGTCCAGCGGTGCCTGAATGGCGGTGTATTCCAGAGCCTGCCCGGTCTGCTGGGCAAACAGGCTGTGAATACGCGGGGATTTGCTGTGGCTGATGGGGTGGCCCACCACCGCGTACAGGTCGTTGCTCATGAGGGCTCCTTACCGTCGATGCCCAGCCAGTCACGGCCGGTCAGGAACTCGTCGGTCAGCCGGGCTTCGGCGCTGCCGG
>DASSWD010000292.1:0-3879 GCA_035705335.1 Marinobacter sp.
CGCAGTGTCGATGCCTCCGTGGCCGCCGATCAACCGGAGCTGATCAGCCTGTTGGCCGGCTCCCGGTTTGATGCCCGGGCGTTTTCAGACATCGGCTATAACCAGCCCGAGTATGCCACGGTGGATTACGTCAGCCGCTCATTCGGTGGCATCGAACTGCGCCAGGAATTCGCGGTGGTAGAGCAGCTGGATACTCTGTTTATCAAAAGCCCGGATGCCGAGGTGATCAATCTGCGCCGGTACGACCCGGCAATATCCGACACCAGCCCGGATTGCCTGCGGGTCGAACTGAACTACGCCATGAGTGAGGTACGCATCTATGTTTCGAATGGCGAACCGGCGCGAATGCCGGACGAGAGTCCGGCGGATTACGACGACCCGAACGACATTCCGACCGCTCCGAACACGGCGAACTGCACCTACCAGCCGGCCAGTCAGGCCTTGACATCCTGGGTTGCCCGCTCGTCCGCTGACCGGAAATAAACCGTCAGCGGCCCACGCGAGGCCTGATCAGGCTCAGGACAGGGTCAAAGACAAATCACAGGTCCCAGTTTTCGAGAAAACCTTTTTTTCGGTTGATCATGCGCTCGTAGGTGGCAATCATGATATCGGCGTGGGGTGCCCGGGTCAGACGTAACGTCTCGATTCTGCACTCCAGGCGTTTGACCTCATCGCAGACCTGCTGCTGAACGTGGTGTCGCACGCTGTCGTGGTGGTCAAGTTTGACCGGGCGTTGAACCGGTGGGGGAAGATCGGGGTTGTCCATAGCGTGCCTCATCCATTGAGCGTGGTGGAAATTCCGTTTCCTTGAGCGTGCAGTCTGCCTAGACCGCCGGCAAACCGCAATACGAATGAACAAGCTTTCACTCTTTTTAATGAAACTTTCACGCTAAGACCGCGGCGGCCGCTGCGACCAGACCTGAATCGGCCCTTACGCCGGAGCGAGCCGCCACTGCGCTTCGGGCAATATCGGGAACTGCTTGCACACAGTGTAGACGAATCCCGCCAGCGCAGGCAGGTGATGGCCGACAATCGGGATGCCTGTATTCAGCAGACTGACCGAGATGTCCCGGGATGGATCGGCCCAACACAGCTTGTTGATCAACCCGACGTGGCCAAAGGCGTAACGGCTCCGGGGACCCCACAACCCGACCGGATTGCCGCCCAGCATCATGCCAGCGCTGAAACGCATGGGAATCATCATGGTGCGATCAATCTGCACGGACCCAAACTGCTGAATGGCCCGGCGCACGGTAAGCTCGCTGCAGATACGCTGACCGCTCCAGACCCCGCCATCCAGCATCATCTGGAAGAACCGGCCCATCTCCTCGGCGGTGCCACACAGGTTACCGGCGGGGATCACCGCTTCCTGGAAGCGGAGGTCATTGGTCACCCGCTCGACCGTCTTGATGTCACCGCCGAGGGCCCGGTTGACCACCCAGGACACCGGGAAGCGGGGGGTTGGCCCGGTGGCGTAATTGCTGGCCAGCTCCGACAGTTTGTCCGGTGCAATGCCGTAGGTGAACCAGGTCATGCCCATCGGCTTGCGCAGATGGGTGTCCAGGTAAGCCTCGATGCTTTCACCGGTGATTTTCTCCAGTACCCGCTGCAACACGAAGCCACCAGTGATGGCGTGATAGGCGACTTTCGAGCCGTCCACCTCCACCGGGCGGGCCGCGCACAACAGGCGCCAGATTTCATCCCGGTCCCACAGAACCTCGATGGGCGTTTCCCGGGGGATGGCCGGAATGCCGCCCCGGTGAGACAGAATCTGGTGAACCGTGATGGTGCGCTTGCCATTGCGGGCAAACTCCGGGCAGTAATAGGACACCGGGTCCATCAGGTTGAGCCGGCCCTGTTCCACCAGCATGTGAATCAGCAAGGCAGTCACCGCCTTGGAAGCGGAGAAATAGCAAACGGGGGTGTCGGTGGTCATCGGCACCCGGGCCATCGCTGCCGGGTCATCGGGGCCGTTGCCCCGGGCGTGGCCCAGCGCCCGATGCAGAACCTGATGGCCACGGTGCCGAACCGACAGCTGAATGCCCGGGTGCACGCCGGTGCGGTACAGGCGCTCGACGCTCTGCCAGACAGCCTCGATGGCGCTCTGGGCCACTCCGGCCTGGTCCGGATGCTCGCCATCCCGATCACGGAAGGTGATTGCGGTCAGATCATCGGGAACCTCGCAGGTGTGGAGTGCGCGGCGGGCAAGAGCATGCATAGACAGAATCCTGTTGTCATTATTGCTGATCGTCGTTATTGCAGATCATCGTTATTAATGATCGTCGTTAACGGGGGCTGCGATCAGTGGTCGCCACCATCCGCGTTCCGGCAAGGTGAGCCGTCAGGATTCATTATGTATGGGGGCTACCGGCTTGGCCATGATCACACAGTCCCGGCCCTGGCTTTTGGCCCGATACATCGCTTTATCGGCGGCAGCACACAGGGCGTCCGCCGTCTCTCCGTGGTCAGGGTAGACCGCCACACCCATACTGATGGTCAGGTTAACATCATGGCCGGACGCCAGGTTGACAGGCTGCTCCCGGACCCGCAGGCGCAGGCGCTCAGCGGCCTCCCGGGCGGCCTCGACATCCAGTTCAGGCAGCACCACCACAAACTCTTCGCCGCCCATCCGACCCACAGTATCGACGCTTCGCACGCTGTCCAGCAGGGTCTGGCTGACGTCGCATAGCACCATATCACCGGCGGCATGACCCCAGGTGTCGTTGATGTGCTTGAAATGATCGAAGTCAATCCAGAGCAGGGCCATGGGCCGCTCATAGCGGTTGGCACGTTCCAGCTCTTCGTTCAGCACCCGGGCAAACTCCCGGCGGTTGAACAGCCCGGTCAGAGGGTCCCGGGTGGCCATGTCCTCCAGCTCCGTCTCCAGGGCCTTGCGGTCGGAAATGTCCAGGACAATCCCTTCCAATACCACCGTTCCGTCGTCTTCCTCTATGGCGCAACCACGCTCCCACACCCACAGCCGGGTGCCGTCCTTGCGGGTGATGGCGTACTCCAGCGAGAAGGGTTCGTCCCGGCGCACCGACTGCCCGATGTCCTCCGCCACCCGCGTGGTGGTTTCATGGTCCATCAGGTCGGCGTAGGCGATTACCTTGTTGTTGATCAGTTCGTCGGGCCGGTAGCCGGTCAGGCGCTCCGCGCCACCGGACAGAAAGATCATGGTCCAGCGCTCATCGAACAGGCAGCGATAGGCCATACCAGGCAGATTGTCCATCAGTACCGTGAGCTGGCGCTCACGCTGCTTCAGCGCCTGGCGCTGGCCCAGTTGCAACGTCAGCAGGGCCCGGTCTTTAGCCAATTGCTGGAACAGCACCCAGAACAGCACGGCGCCAGTGACACCGACAAAGAAAAACCCTTTCCAGGTCTGCACCAGCGACAGGGTATGCCGATTGGGAAACCAGATTTCCACCAGACGATCGGAAAACAGAATCCAGATCAGCCCCGCGATCAGGTAAACGCCCGACGCCCAGAGTGAACGGCGCAGGGGGCTGTTGCGGTCATTGAGGTCTCGCAACCGGGAACGATCCGATTGTCTAGGTTCCATGGACGGGTCCGTTAAGGTAGCTTATTCCTGCACAAAAAGTAGACAGAAACCCACTGATCGTCGAGTTCTGCCGGTTATCTGGCACGCTCGTGGTGACACCACCGATCAGTGGCCCATCTTGACCCATCGAGACATTCAGGATTGCCATGACACCTGCCGTACAAGAAGCTCAGAGGGCCAACATACCGCACACCCTTCATGAATACGAACACGATCCGTCTGCGGAGAGCTACGGCCTTGAGGCCGCCGAGAAAACCGGCACTGATCCGGCCAAAGTGTTCAAGACCCTGGTGGTCTGCCTGGACGACGACACCCTG
>DASSWD010000293.1:0-11964 GCA_035705335.1 Marinobacter sp.
GGGCGCCAGCCAGCGCCTGACCGAAGTCTATCTGCTGGGCGACACCAAAGGCCTCGACAAGGAAGAGATTGAAGCCCTGCCGGCAGTGGAGCGGGCCATCCGAATCTCAGAGGACTACCGCATTCTGGGCCGGCACAAAGACGACCGGCGCCAGAGCGGGTTCACCTACAACGGAGTGACCTTCAACCAGGACAACCTGAACATCTTTGCCGGCCTGTGCGCGGTGGATGTGCCCGAACACGTCGAACAGATGATGCAAGCGCTGGAGCAGACCGGCGAAGTCTGTACCCGCATGGGCGCCTACAAACCCCGTACCAACCCCTACTCGTTCCAGGGTCATGGCAAGGGCTGCCTGCCCTGGGTGTTCGAAAAAGCCGGCAAGCACGGCATCAGGGTGATCGCCATGGAGATCACCCACGAGAGCCACATTGAAGAAATCGACACCTGCCTGGAGAAACTTGGGCGGCCGACCGGCGTGATGCTGCAGGTGGGCACCCGCAACACCCAGAACTTTGAGCTGCTGAAGGCCATTGGCCGGCAGAGCACTTACCCGGTGCTGCTCAAACGGGGCTTTGGCATCACCCTGAACGAGTCCCTGAACGCGGCGGAATATCTGGCCAGCGAGGGCAATGCCAATGTGGTGTTCTGCCTGCGCGGCATGAAAACCGAAGCGGGCCAGCCGCACCGCAACATGGTCGATTTTGCCCATGTACCGGCGGTCAAACGCCTGACCCGCATGCCGGTGTGCGTGGATCCGTCCCACTCGGTGGGCAGCCGTGAACGGTCACCCGACGGCATTCTGGATGTCATGCACGCCACCGCCCAGGGTGTCATTGCCGGCGCCAACATGGTGTTGGTGGACTTCCACCCGAAACCGGAAAAAGCCTTGGTGGACGGCCCACAGGCCCTGCTGATGCAGGAATTACCGGCCTTCCTGGAAGACATCCGGTTGTGCCACGAGACCTGGAAAAAACGCCAGGCCATTTACCAGCGTTTGAAGGAAGCCACACAGGAATGATCATCTATGGTCACAGGGGTGCCAAGGGAGAGGCGCCGGAGAATACCCTGCCCGGATTCATCCACGCCTACCGCCACGGCATCCGGCATTTCGAACTCGATCTTGTGCTGTCGAAAGACGGCGTGCCGATGTTGATCCACGACCTGACCGTGGACCGCACTACGGGCGACAAAGGCAGCGTCGGCAAGTTCACCGCGGCCCAACTGGCCACCATGGACGCCCGCCGCAACACCAGCCCGTGGCCCAGGCCCGTGGGCGTACCTGCGCTGGAAACCCTGCTGGACGAGCTGCCAGAGGTGGAGCACTACCAGTTGGAAGTGAAAAAGGATGCCCACTCGCGGCTGAATATACTGTGCAACCGGCTGACCGAAATCATCCAGCGCCGGGACCTTTATCAGAAGGTGGCCATTACCTCAGCGGACCCGTGGTTCCTGCGGGAAATCCGCCGGCGCGACAAGAACGTTCGTATCGGACTGGTGGCCGAACGGAAGTTTCCGAACCCGATGAAACTGGCGACCCAGCTTGAGTGCGCCTACTTCTGCGCCAACTGGAAAATTCTGACTCCAGCCATGGTGGAGGCGGCCCACCGCCGGGACATGCATGTGTCAACCTGGACGGTGAATCGCATTCACGACATGCTTCAGATGGAAGCACTGACGGTCGACAGCATCATTACCGACTTTCCCACCAGCACCCGGATCTTCTTCGATAACCGGGCCAAGAGCCTGCTCAGCCTGCCCCTGCGGGACGGCACGCTCGCGCCGGCCTGAGTCCGGATCAGAAGATCCGGTTCAGGCCATTGAGTGCCGCCACCCGGTAGGCTTCGGCCATGGTGGGATAATTGAAGGTGGTGTTGATGAAGTAGTTCAGGGAATTGGCCTCACCCTTCTGGTTCATGATGGCCTGGCCGATGTGAACAATCTCGGCCGCCTGGTCACCAAAGCAGTGAATCCCCAGAATCTCCCGGGTTTCCCGGTGGAACAGGAGCTTCAGCATACCGACGGCTTCGCCGGTAATCTGGGCCCGGGCGAGGTCCTTGAAGAACGCCTGGCCGACGTCGTAGGGCACCTTGGCTTCGGTCAGTTCCCGCTCGGTTCGACCGACAGAGCTGATCTCCGGAATGGTGTAGATGCCGGTCGGCACGTCGTTAACGAACCGGAAATAGTCGTCTTGAGCGATGTCCGACGCCGCCGACCGTCCCTGATCGTACGCAGCACTGGCCAGGCTCGGCCAGCCGATCACGTCACCGACCGCGTAGATGTTCTCCAGCTCAGTGCGGTAATGCTCGTCGACCGCCAACTGGCCGCGGCCATTGGGGGTCAACCCGATGTTCTCCAGGCCCAGCTTGTTGGTGTTGCCGGAGCGGCCATTGCACCACAGAAAGGCATCGGCGCGGATTTTCTTCCCGGACTTCAGTGACAGCACCACCCCGTGGTCATCACCCTTAACACTCTCGTATTCCTCGTTATGCCGCACCAGTACGCCGTTATTGCGCAGGTGGTAACTCAGCGCATCGGAGATCTCATCGTCCAGGAACTGCAACAGGCGGCTGCCCGGGTTGATCAGGTCGACCTTGACGCCCAGGCCGGCAAAAATCGAGGCGTATTCCGAACCGATAACACCGGCGCCATAGATAATCAGCGTGCGCGGCGTGTGCGACAGGTTCAGCACGGTGTCAGAGTTGTAGATGCGGTGATGGCGAAAATCCACATCAGGCGGCAGGTACGGGCGTGACCCCGTGGCAATCACCGCCTGTTTGAAATGCAGGATTTCAACCGATTTGCTGCCCCGGATTTCCATCCGGTTCTGATCCAGAAAAAGCGCCCGGCCGTTGAGCAGGTCCACCCGATTGCGGGCGTAGAATTGGGTGCGCAATTTGACCTGTTTGCCGATCACCTTCTGGGCGTTCTGCAACACCCGCGGGAAAGAGAACCAGCGCGGTTCGCCGATAT
Source organism: Marinobacter sp. (assembly GCA_035705335.1). Taxonomy (GTDB): domain Bacteria; phylum Pseudomonadota; class Gammaproteobacteria; order Pseudomonadales; family Oleiphilaceae; genus Marinobacter. The sequence goes on from DASSWD010000293.1 coordinate 2,971, forward strand.
CCCGGAACATCTGGTTGGTGTTGAAGGTGATGATCTGTTTGACGGAGTGGCGCAGCGCCTTGGAAGGAATGGTACCCCAGTGGGTGCAGTTACCGCCGACGGTCGGCTTGTCTTCAATAATGGCAACTCGCTTGCCGTGCTTGGACGCATTCATTGCAGCGCCTTCCCCGGCGGGACCGGCGCCAATGACGACAACGTCGTAATGATGCTCTGCCATGCGCGCTGTAACTCCTTAATCGCGTCAGTTCTGTTAGGTGTTTCTTGTTCTGGCCGTGGTGTTGGCCTGTTTGTCTGACTGGGCAGCATCGTAGGCCAGCTCGTTCGTGGAGCCTGCGTCCGCGCCGTTGCGGTTGTCTTCGCACTTCTGCGTATTACCGCCGCAGATCTCACAGGATGCGCTGATGCCCAGGGCACCGATGCCCCCACAGGTCCCGCTGATGGGCTTGCGGCCGAAAATCACACCGATGGACATGCCCGCAATCAGCAAGACCACAATCAACAACACCAGAAGAAAGGTACTCATGATGACCTCCGTTTACTGGATGACATAGGAGGAGAACGCCGGAGTCTGGTGTGTCTCAAACCCGTCTTCCCCTCTCACGATAAAATACGCCGGGATATTCTCCCGCGTTGCCAGGGCATGCGCCTGCTCAAACCCCATCACGTTAAAGGCGGTGGCCAGGGCATCCGCGGTCATGCAGTCGTCGGCCAGCACCGTTACTGATGCAAGGCCGTGAGTGATGGGCCTGCCAGTCTCAGGATCTATCGTATGGGAATACCGCTGCCCGTCCAATTCGTAATAGTTACGATAGTCGCCCGAGGTCGCCATGGCTACGCTCTCAAGCGCCACCACTTTGTTCACTCGCCGCTCACCCCTGACAGGCGACTCCACCGCAATCCGCCAGGCGCTGCCGTCTGGTTTCCGGCCACTGACACGGACTTCGCCGCCTATCTCCACAAGGTATGAATCCACGCCTTCGCTATCGAGGTAACGGGCCACCGCGTCAACCCCGTAGCCTTTGGCAATAGCAGACAGATCGATGTACTGAGGTTGGTCGCTGCGAATGGCACGCTTTTCGGGGTCCAGCTCAAGGAACTCCCAGCCTGTCACACTCAACAGAGCGGCCAGTTCATCCTCAGAGGGAGTGTGATCCGGCCTTGCTTCTGGCCCGAATCCCCACAAGTTAACAATCGGCCCAACGGTAATATCGAAAGCCCCGTCAGATAGCTCCGATATTTCCTGGGCGCGCTGAATGACCTCGAACAATGGCGCAGACAGCCTGGTCCACTCAGACTGGTCCGACTTCTGGTTCAGGCGGGACAGTTCGGAGTCGGGCTTCCAGGTCGACATGGCCTGGTCAACCTGCGTGAGTTCCTGGGCGATGCCCTCGGCCAGGGTTTGCAAGCGCGCCTCGTTCTCCGGCAACACCACATTGATGTGATAGGTGGTACCAAAGATACCGCCGGAGATTTCCCAGATTTTTGGCTCGTCCTTAAACGAGCAACCCGCCAGGGTCGCCACAACCAGTGTCCAGAAAACACCGGTTGCGAATACCCTGGCGGGCTTTGTCATGCGTGATGTCATCGACTCGATCAGCCCCCGAAGTCATCCAGCATGATGTTTTCGTCCTCGACGCCCATATCCTTGAGCATCTTGATCACGGACGCGTTCATGATAGGGGGGCCACACATGTAGAACTCACAGTCTTCCGGCGCCGGATGGTCCTTCAGGTAATTCTCGTAGAGAACGTTGTGAATGAAACCGGTCGGGCCTTCCCAGTTGTCGTTCGGCTGCGGATCAGACAACGCGACGTGCCACTCAAAGTTCTCGTTTTCACGGGCCAGCATGTCGAAATCTTCCACGTAGAACATTTCGCGTACGCTGCGGGCGCCGTACCAGAAGCTGATCTTGCGCTTGGAGTTCAGGCGCTTGAGCTGGTCAAAAATATGGGAGCGCATGGGGGCCATACCGGCACCACCACCGATGAACACCATCTCTGCGTCGGTTTTCTTGGCGAAGAACTCACCGAACGGACCCATCACGGTGACCTTGTCGCCCGGCTTCAGGTTGAAGACGAAAGACGACATGATGCCCGGAGGGTGATCGGTTCCCGGCGGCGGCGTGGCAATACGGATGTTGAACTTCAGTACGCCCCTCTCTTCCGGGTAGTTAGCCATGGAGTAGGCGCGGATAGTGTCTTCCTTGTTCACTGCCTTGAAACGCCACAGGTCGTGCTTGTCCCAGTCTTCGCGGAACTCTTCTTCGATGTTGAAATCCTTGAACGGGATTTCATAGGGAGGGCACTCCAGCTGCACGTAACCGCCGGCCCGGAAGTCCACTTCCTCGCCTTCCGGCAGCTTGAGCACCAGCTCCTTGATGAAGGTGGCCACGTTGTGGTTGGAGATAACCTCACATTCCCACTTCTTCACGCCGAAAAACTCTTCCGGCACCTCGATTTTCATGTCCTGCTTCACCGGAACCTGGCAGGACAGGCGCCAGCCTTCCTTTTCTTCCCGGTTGGTGAAATGGGTCTTCTCGGTGGGCAGCATGGCGCCACCACCTTCCAGCACCTTGCATTTGCACTGGGCACAGGTACCGCCACCACCGCAGGCAGATGAGAGGTATATGCCGCTGCTGGCAAGAGTGCTCAGCAGCTTGCCACCGGCACTGGTCTGAACCGTGTGCTCGGGGTCGTCGTTGATTTCGATGGTCACGTCACCGGTGCTGACCAGTCGGGAGCGGGCTGCGAGGATGATCGCAACCAGCGCCAGAACAATCACGGTGAACATAACCACGCCAAGAATGATTTCTGTACTCATGGTCTCGCCTTTTCGTTTAACCGATCACCGGGTGAATTACAGGGAGATGCCGGAGAACGACATAAAGCCCAGCGACATCAGACCAACCGTCATGAAGGTGATTCCGAGGCCGCGAAGGCCCTCGGGAACATCGCTGTACTTCAGTTTTTCGCGGATCCCGGCCAGAGCCACAATGGCCAGCGCCCAGCCCACGCCAGCGCCGAAGCCATACACCACACTCTCACCGAAGGTGTAGTCCCGCTCAACCATGAACAGTGCCGCACCCATGATCGCGCAGTTCACCGTAATCAGCGGCAGGAATACACCCAGCGCCGAGTAAAGCGATGGAATGTACTTATCCAGCACCATTTCCATGATCTGTACGATCGCTGCGATTACACCGATGTACGTAATCAGACCAAGAAAGCTCAGATCAACGTTGGGAAGGCCGGCCCAGGCCAGCGCTCCCTCACGAAGTACCCAGTTATAGAGCAGATTGTTCACCGGCACAGTCAGGGTCAATACGACGATAACCGCGATACCCAGGCCGACGGCCGCCTCGATCTTCTTGGAGATCGCGATAAACGTACACATCCCCAGGAAAAAGGCCAGCGCCATGTTTTCAACAAAGACGGCCTTAACAAACAGACTGATGTAATGTTCCATTTAAAAGGCCTCCTTGGTTTTGTGCCGGGACATTCTGTAATCCGGCGCTTCAACCTGCTCCGGCTTCCATGTGCGCAGACCCCAGATCGCCAGGCCGATGATAAAGAACGCGCTCGGCGGCAACAGTAACAGGCCGTTGGGCACGTACCAGCCGCCCTCGTTGACCACCGGCAGCAAGGTCACGCCGAACAGTGAGCCGGCACCCAGCAGTTCCCGGAAGAACGCCACGAACAGCAACAACACCGAATAGCCCATACCGTTACCGATACCGTCAAGAAAGCTCAACAGCGGCGGGTTGTTCATGGCAAAGCCTTCAGCCCGGCCCATGACGATGCAGTTGGTGATGATCAGGCCAACGAACACGGACAACTGTTTGGAAATCTCATAGGCATAGGCCTTGAGGATCTGGTCCACCACGATAACCAGCGAGGCGATGATGGTCATCTGCACGATGATCCGGATACTGCCCGGAATCTGGCTTCTGACCAGCGAGATCGCCATGCTGGAGAACGCAGTAACGGCGGTCACTGCCAGACACATCACGATGGTCACGTTCATGCTGGTGGTAACCGCCAACGCTGAACAAATACCAAGGATTTGCAGGGCAATCGGGTTATTGCTGAAAATCGGTTCAAAGAGAACCTGTTTGGCTGTGGAACCGGCCATGATCAGACCTCCCCTTCACGAAGTTTTTGCAGGTACGGCGCGAAACCGTTATCGCCCATCCAGTAATTCACCAGATTTTCCACGCCCCGGCTAGTCAGAGTGGCTCCGGAAAGCGCATCGACTTTGTGCTCACGATTCTGTGCGTCACTGCTCACGCCCCCTTTGACCAGCTCAATTTGTGGCTCCGTGAAATCACTGCCGTAAAGCTCTTTACCCACCCACTGCTGCTTCCAGCCCGGGTTGTCCACTTCCCCGCCCAATCCGGGCGTTTCGGCGTGGGCATAGAAGCCGAGCCCCTCAATGGTGTTCAGGTCTCCTTCCAGGGAGAGGAACCCATAAAGCGTTGACCATAGGCCGTAACCGTGAATTGGCAGAACAACGCGCACCAGTTCGCCATTCTCACTCAGGGTGTAAACCTTGGCGACGTTCGGCCGGCGCTTGATGCCCGCCGGATCTTCAGAAGCGGGAAGATCCGTTGACAAAGCAGGGTTGGAAGCCGCTTTGTACATATCGTACTTCATCGGATCCTGAACACCGACCGCTGATGGCTCCACGTATTCGCCAGAGTCAAGGTCAACCAGGCGAACGTCGAAGCTGGCAAACGTCTCTTCAATTTCATCAGCGCTGGCACCGGGTTCGAGCATGCCGGCCGCCGCCAGGATGTTGGTCTTGATGTCCAGATTCTGGTTCTTGATCTGTGCGGGCCGGAGTGCCACTGCGGCGGTGGACACGATCACGGAAAACACAATGCTCAACACCAATGCAACCAGCAGAGTCCGGGCGACGGTATCTTTTGATTTAGCCACGTGCGAGCCTCCGTTTGATGTTGGCCTGAACCACGTAGTGGTCCATCAGCGGGGCGAACAGGTTTGCGAACAGAATCGCCAGCATGATGCCTTCCGGGAACGCCGGGTTGACCACACGGATCAGCACGGTCATCACGCCCACCAGGATGCCGAAGCACCAGCGGCCAGTGTTGGTCATGGCGGAGGACACCGGGTCGGTGGCCATGAACATCATGCCAAACGCGAAGCCACCCATGACCAGATGCCAGTGAGCTGGCACGCCGAAGAACAGGTTAGTCTCGGAACCCACAATATTCAGCAGAAGACTGGTGGCAATCATGCCGATCATCACACCACCAACGATGCGATACGAGGCAATCTTCATCACCAGCAGGACGGCACCGCCAAGCAGTACCGCCAGGGTGGAGGTCTCGCCGATAGAACCCTGGATGTTGCCGATAAAAGCATTCATCCAGCCGATGTTCTCCTCCAGTGCCTCCAGACCGCCAGAGGCCGCCCAGCTCAGCGCCGTTGCGCCACTGAAGCCGTCTACGGCGGTCCACACGGTGTCGCCGGAGATCTGCGCCGGGTAGGCGAAGTAGAGGAACGCACGACCGGTCAGCGCCGGGTTCAGGAAGTTCTTGCCGGTACCGCCGAAGATTTCCTTACCGATCACCACACCGAAGGTAATACCCAGAGCCACCTGCCACAGCGGGATGGTGGGCGGGCAGATCAGCGCGAACAGCACGGAGGTGACAAAGAAGCCCTCGTTCACTTCATGGCGACGCACCGTGGCGAACAGCACTTCCCAGAAGCCACCGACCACAAAGGTGACTGCGTAGATGGGAATAAAGTAGGCCATGCCGTAGACAAAGTTGTCCCAGACGCCGGCGCCGGCGCCGGTCACTGCCAGTGCGGTGATGAACGCCTCGCGCAGGCCGCCGTCGGCAATCATGGCCTCCGGGTTGGATGCCAGGTAGCTGTTGGCCTGGAAGCCAATGTTCCACATACCAAAAAACATGGCCGGGAAGGTGCACAGCCACACCGTGATCATGATGCGCTTGAGGTCAACGCCGTCACGAACGTGGGCGGTGGTAGAGGTTACCTTGCCCGGGGTGTAGAAAATGGTGTCGATGGCTTCGTACAGCGCGTACCAGCGCTCGTACTTGCCGCCTTTCTCAAAGTGATGCTCGATTCCATCGAGAAACTGCCGGATAGCCATCGTATTAGCCCTCGATCTCGATTCGGGTCAGGTTCTCGCGGAGAATCGGACCGTATTCATATTTGCCGGGACACACAAAGGTGCACAGCGCCAGATCTTCTTCGTCCAGCTCCAGGGCGCCCAGTTTCTGCGCCATTTCGGTGTCTCCCACAATCAGGGACCGCAAGAGCTGGGTTGGCAGAATGTCCAGAGGCATCACCTGCTCATAGGCCCCCACCGGCACCATAGCCCGCTCGGAGCCGTTGGTGGTGGTGGTGAAATTGAACAACTTGCTGCCAGCGAGCTTGGACAGATAGATGTTCAGCACGGAGAAGCGGTTCTTCCCGGGCGACAGCCAGCCCATGAACTCGCGCTTGTTGCCCTCTTCCAGGACGGAAATCTGGTTGGCAAAGCGCCCCAGATAGGCGCAGGGCCCAGTGCCACGGCGACCGCCGAACACGGAACCGGAAATCGGGCGGATCTCGCAGTCAGTGGCCACTTCGCCATCCAGCAATTCCGGCAGACTGGCGCCCAGACAGGTGCGGACCAGGCGGGGTTTGAGCACTTTCGGGCCACCGATGGCAACAATGCGCTCCACCGACAGCTCACCGGTCAGGAACAGCTTGGCAATGTCGATCACGTCCTGGTAGTTCACTGTCCACACGGTTTTGTTGACCGAAACCGGGTCCAGGTGATGGATGTGAGTGCCAACGTTGCCGGCCGGGTGTACACCGTCAAACTGATGCACCTCAATGTTTTCGGCCTTGGGAACCGCAACATTGGAGCCGGGCTTGCCGGTGACAAACACCTTGCCCGTGGTCAGCCGGCCCAGAATGGTCAGGCCCTGTTCGAAGGCTTTGCTGTTCTCACCGATAATCACGGTGGGGTCCGCGGCCAGCGGGTTGGTGTCCATCACGGACACGAAGATGGAATGGGGTGCGGAATCGATTTCCGGAACCTTTGAGAATGGCCGGGTGCGCAGTGCGGTCCACAGGCCGGACTCAATCAGGTTATCGACCACCTGCTGACGCTCAAGGCCAGCCAGATCGGATTCACTGTAGCGGGCAAAGGTTTCCGACTCATCGCCGTCGATCTCGATCACGATGGACTGGAACACCCGCCGCTCACCGCGGTTGATTTCTTTGACGACACCGGCGGCCGGTGAAGTGTAGCGAACGCCTTCGGTCTTCTTGTCAGTGAACAGCAGCGTACCACGCTTGACGCGGTCCCCCTCTTTCACAGCCATCGTCGGCTTCATGCCGTTGTAGTCAAACCCGATCAACGCCACATGGCGTACCGGTTTGCCATCGGTGATGGTCTGTTCAGGAGCGCCACTGATGGGAAGATCCAGGCCTTTGTTGATCTTGATCATTAGCCTCGCCCAATCATCAGAAATTGACTCTGTGAAATTTAACGTCCGGCACACCTGCTGCTCTGGTTTTTCTTCCGGGTCACGCCTTTCTGAGGGCTGATCCTTGATGATCAAATGCCACGACACGCCGGCCAGGACGGTCCGAAGTGGAAAAGATGAGAAACGGGTGCCAGTCATACCCAAAATCGCGCCAATTATAAGGATTAAGAAAGGCTATTTCCAGCAAACAAAAAACCCCGGTAAAGAGGATTACCGGGGTTTGATGACTTCCGACAGGAAACGGCTACGATATCAGTCGCGTGCCCGCTTCGGGAAAATCGGATAGGTTACGCCGGCCATTTGATTCACGCAGCGGATCACCTGGGCGCTGTAACCGAACTCGTTGTCGTACCACACGTACAGGATCAGGCGCTTGCCGTTGGCGATGGTAGCCTGGGCATCGACAATACCCGCGTGACGGGAACCCACGAAGTCGGTAGAGACCACTTCCGGCGAATTGACGAAGTCGATCTGCTTCTGCAACTCGGAGTGCAGGGCCATCTGGCGCAGGTACTCGTTAACACCTTCCACATCGACGTCCTTGTGAAGGTTCAGGTTCAGAATCGCCATGGACACGTTCGGGGTCGGCACCCGGATGGCATTACCGGTCAGTTTGCCCTTGAGTTCCGGCAGCGCCTTGGCAACCGCTTTGGCGGCCCCGGTTTCAGTAATAACCATGTTGAGGGCGGCACTGCGACCACGACGACTACCTTTGTGGTAGTTGTCGATCAGATTCTGGTCATTGGTGTAGGAGTGCACGGTCTCAACGTGGCCGTCTTCAATACCGTATTCGTCGTGAATGGCCTTGAGCACCGGCGTGATCGCGTTCGTGGTACAAGACGCTGCCGACAGAATCTTGTCTTCGTCGGTAATCCAGTCGTTGTTGATACCGTAAACGATGTTCTTGATGTCGCCTTTTCCCGGCGCGGTCAGGATCACGCGGCTCACACCCTTGGATTTCAGGTGCAGGCCAAGGCCAGCTTCGTCACGCCAGATACCGGTGTTATCAATCACGATGGCATTGTTGATGCCGTACTCCGTGTAATCTACCTGATCCGGCCCCTTGGAATAGATCACCTGGATGTAGTTGCCGTTGGCGATCAGCGCAGAGTTTTCCTCATCCACGGTGATGCTGCCGTCGAACGGACCGTGCACGGAATCACGGCGCAGCAGACTGGCGCGCTTTTCCAGGTCGTTCTCCGCGCCGCCCGGGCGAACCACGATTGCGCGCAGACGCAGGTTGTTACCACCGCCCGCTTTCTCAATCAGGATACGGGCCAGCAGACGTCCGATACGACCAAAGCCATAGAGCACAACGTCTTTGGTACCGTTTTCGGCGTTTTCCTCAGACTGAGCGGCGTACTGGCCGACAATCGGGCCAATTTCGCGCTTCAGGAATTCCGTCAGGTCACCGCCCTCAGCCTTGAACTTGACCGCCAGCTTGCCGATGTCCACGTGGGCACGGC